>CANRZQ010000059.1 GCA_947644475.1 uncultured Muribaculaceae bacterium | reverse complement strand
AATGCTGGCCCGCATAAAGTATAACCTAATGCAAAAAGCGGCTTTACGCCGCTTTTTTTATTTGCTATCTTCCCAGCGCGAACGTCGCCGCTGTTCAAGAGTGGCCTCAGATGGATTGTCGCCGGCGAGCCACAGGCGTGTGCCCACGAGAGAGTCCGGCAAAAATTGCTGGCGCACAAAGTTGCCGGGATAGTCGTGGGCATATTTGTAATTCTCGCCGTAGCCAAGTTCTTTCATCAGCGATGTAGGCGCGTTGCGGATATGCAGCGGCACAGGCTGGTCGCCGGTTTTCTCCACAAGCGAGAGAGCGCTGTTTATAGCCATGTATGCCGAGTTGCTCTTTGGTGAGTTTGCGAGGTAAATGGCACACTCAGCCAATGGAATGCGCCCCTCGGGCATGCCTATCTTCGTAATTGTGTCGAAACACGCATTAGCCAGGAGAAGGGCGTTGGGATTGGCCAGGCCGATGTCTTCGGCCGAGAGAATGACAAGACGGCGGGCTATGAACACGGGATCCTCGCCTCCGGCGATCATGCGAGCGAGCCAGTAGACAGCGGCGTCGGGGTCGGAGCCGCGTATGCTCTTGATAAAGGCGGAGATAATGTCGTAGTGCATCTCGCCTTGCTTGTCATAGGCCTGCGGATTCTGTTGCAGACGCTCGGTGACATTTTTGTCGGAAATCACCACCGGCTCGCCGTGAGGGGTCGACTGCTCGATGAGTTCGAGGATGTTGAGCAGTTTGCGTGCATCGCCTCCGGAATATCGGAAGAGAGCCGCAGTCTCACGGACCTCCACCTTGCAGTTTTTCAAGATTTCATCGGAGGAAAGCGCACGGTCGAGCAACGTCTGCAATTCCGGCTCGCCCAAAGGTTTCAGTGTATACACCTGGGCGCGGGAAAGAAGCGGACGTATCACCTCAAACGATGGATTCTCCGTAGTGGCACCAATGAGCGTGACAGTGCCGTTTTCCACAGCCCCGAGAAGGCTGTCTTGCTGCGACTTGCTGAAACGGTGGATTTCGTCGATAAACAAAATAGGGCGTCCTTCGCTGAACATCGACGAAGCATCGTGGCGGCATTGCTCTATGACCTCGCGCACATCCTTCACCCCTGATGTCACGGCCGACAGGGTGTAAAACTTGCTTTTTGTCGAATTTGCTATTATGCGGGCTATCGTAGTCTTCCCCACCCCCGGCGGTCCCCAGAGGATAAACGACGACACGGAGCCTTGCTCAATCATGCGACGCAATATTCCGCCGGACCCCACGAGGTGGGACTGACCGATATATTCGTCAAGATTATGCGGACGAAGCCTTTCGGCAAGCGGAGAGATTGCCATATTCCTGTTGGTTTATAAAAGTTTGAAATCGGTGGAACGGAGTCCGCGAAGCCAGTCGCCGGCTGCCATGCGCTTCTTGCCCTGGGGCTGGAGCGACAATATCTCAATGTCGGTGTCGGCCGTCGACACATACAGCCGGCCATCTTCAACGCTCACCTCTCCGGGCTGAGCAGAATGGCGACCGGTGAGGCGTGTCTCGAATATTTTTAGCGAAAGCGGCTCGGCTTCCGGAGCCGTGATTTCAGTCCATGCGGCGGGGTATGGGCTTAGGCCACGCACAAGGTTATGGATTTTCTCGGCCGGACATTTCCAGTCGATACGGCATGTGTCCTTGAATATCTTCGGCGCAGGAGTGGGTTCCTCACCTCCCGGGAGCGCATCTTGCGGCACAGGCACAAGCGTGCCGTCGAGGATGTGTTCCACGGTGTCGATGGTAAGGTCGGCGCCAAGGAGCATAAGACGGTCGTGGACAGAACCTACATTTTCGTCGGGGCGTATATCGATGCGCTCCTGGCGAAGAATGTCGCCGGTATCGATTTCGTGTTTGAGAAAGAATGTCGTGACACCGGTCTCGGTGTCGCCGTTTATCACGGCCCAGTTGATAGGTGCTGCTCCTCGATAGCGCGGAAGGAGTGATGCGTGAAGGTTGAATGTGCCCATTGGGGGCATCTGCCACACAACTTGCGGGAGCATACGGAATGCGATTACGATAAACAAGTCGGCATTGAGGGAGCGAAGTTCGTCGACAAAAGCCTGGTCTTTGAGGTTGACGGGCTGCATCAGGCGCAGTCCGGCGGCCTCTGCATACTGCTTTACAGGAGAATGGAGCAATTTGTGTCCACGTCCGGCGGGTTTGTCGGGCATTGTTACCACCCCCACTATGTTATAGCCTCCCTCGTGGAGGCGGCGAAGGCTTTCAACTGCAAAATCGGGAGTGCCTAAAAAAACTATTCTGAGGTCTTCTTTCTTCATTGCTGTGTGGCGTTTTGTTCGAGAACGTGCCAAAGAGTATCGTCGGGCACGGGTGCCGTGACGTCGATTTCGATTCCTGACACAGGATGTGTGAAACGTATGCGGCGGGCCATTAGCGATATTGATCCGTCGGGATTGGAGCGTTTGTCACCATATTTAAGGTCGCCCTTTACGGGACAGCCGATTGCCGACAACTGCACGCGGATCTGATGCTTTCGCCCGGTCATAAGGTTTATTTCGAGGAGGCGGTAGCGGTCGGACTCGGCCACAGTGCGATATGCCAGACGGGCTTCCTTGGCTCCCGGCTTTTCAGTAGGCGACGCATAACTTTTATTGTTGCGCTCCACGGTTGTAATCCAATGAGTGAGCGTGTCTTCCGGCTTCTCCGGCTTGCCGCGGGTAATGGCCCAGTATGTCTTGTGCACATTTCCGACACGGAACATCTCGTTGAGGCGGGCAAGGGCCTTCGAGGTCTTGGCAAATACCACCACTCCGCCCACAGGACGGTCGAGCCGATGAGCCACGCCGAGGAATACATTTCCGGGCTTGGCATGTGTTTCCTTTATCCACTGTTTCACAGTTTCGGAAAGCGGCGTGTCGCCTGTCTTGTCGCCCTGAACGATTTCTCCGGGGGCCTTGTTCACTATTATTATATGGTTGTCTTCGTAAAGAACGGTCATTGCAATTTAGTTGGTTCTAAGGACATTAAGGACATTAACGTCTTTAAGGTCCTTAATCTGCTAATATTGAAAATTACGAGTTACGGGCGCGATTGTCCGTAACTCGTAATTTATGGTCGTGCGGCAGAATCAGATGCCGAGATCTTTCTTTATTGCCTCGATTTTTTCATGAGCCTTGGCGGTGGCGGCATCGTATTCCTCGGGCGACGCGATCTTATCGTGCACCTCGATGTAGAATTTGATTTTAGGCTCTGTGCCGGAGGGGCGGACAGACACCTTTGAGCCGTCGGCTGTGAAATATTGAAGCACGTTTGATGTGGTGGGGAAGTCCATCTTGTCGACATGGCCGGTGGGCACATCGGTGCAGTTGAGGTCGGCATAGTCCTTGATTGTGACAACAGGGCTGCCTGCGAGAGTCTTGGGAGGATTTGCACGGAAGCCCTTCATCATGGCTATGATTTCCTCGGCGCCGGATTTGCCTTTGCGCACCACAGAGATGCCTTCTTCGAGCGAGAAGCCGTTCTGCACATAGATGTCTTTGAGCATTGTGGCAAAGTCCATGCCGCGGTCTTTTGCCCACGCTGCGATTTCAGCCATGAGGGAGATGGCAGAAACGGAGTCTTTGTCGCGGGCGAAGTCCTCGGCGAGGAAGCCGTAACTTTCTTCACCGCCGCCGATATATCGGGCTGTGCCTTCGAGGTCGCGGATTACGGAAGCAATCCATTTGAATCCGGTGTAGCAGTCGTACATGCGGATATTGTTGTTTTGGGCAATAGCCTTGATGGTCTCGGTGGTTACGATGGTCTTGACAATGTATTCGTTGCCGACGAGGCGTCCCATCTCGCGGTTGCGCACCATTATGTAGTTGAGGAGAATCATTACAATCTGGTTGCCATTGAGCAGACGGTAAGAGCCATCGGGGTCGCGTACCACGCAGCCGATGCGGTCGGCGTCGGGATCGGAGGCGAAAATCACGTCAGCGTCGGTTTCCTTGGCTTTCTCGATAGCCATTGCCATTGCGGAAGGCACTTCGGGGTTGGGCGATTCTACTGTTGGGAAGTCGCCGGAAGGAATGTCCTGCTCGGGCACATGGATTATGTTGGTGAATCCGTAGTTGCGGAGCGAGTCGGGAATCATCTTCACGCCTGTGCCGTGGATAGGAGTGTAGACAATTTTGAGGTCGTGGTGACGCTTGATCACTTCGGGGTCGAGCGAGAGAGTCTTGATGTCGGCGAGGAATGCCTTGTCCATCTCTTCACCGATAATCTCGATTTTCGACTTGTCGCCCTGGAATTTGATTTCAGAAACATCCTTGATGCGGCCCACATGGTCGATGATATTCACATCGTGGGGAGCGATAATCTGCGCGCCGTCGGCCCAGTAGGCTTTGTAGCCGTTATATTCCTTGGGATTGTGGGAAGCGGTGATGTTGACGCCGCTCTGGCATCCGAGGCGACGGATTGCGTAGGAAAGTTCGGGAGTGGGACGGAAGTCTTCGAAAAGGTAAACCTTGATGCCGTTGGCCGAGAAGATGTCGGCGACAATCTCAGCGAACTTGCGCGAGTTGTTGCGCACATCGTGGCCTACGACAACAGAAATTTCGGGAAGGTCGGTGAAGGCTTCTTTGAGATAGTTGGCGAGGCCCTGTGTGGCAGCGCCAACGGTGTATATGTTCATGCGGTTAGTGCCTGCGCCCATGATGCCGCGAAGGCCGCCCGTGCCGAATTCGAGGTCGCGGTAGAACGACTCGATGAGGTCGGTTTTGTCTTCGGCCTCGAGCATACGCTTCACTTCGGCGCGGGTATCCGGGTCGTAACTTTCAGAAAGCCACGCCTGTGCGCGCTCGGTCACTTGTTTGAGCAAATCGTTTTGTTCCATTTATCTGTATTTTTTGATATTAGAATTAACTTAAAAATGTTAACGCAAAATTAGTGTTTTATTTTTATAAAACAAAGTGTTTGCGCAAAAAGTTGGTTTGTGGCATATATTACAATTATATCCGCATTATATCTTTAATCGAATATATTGTGCTCAAATGTTCAAATGTAAAAAACTGATCGTCAAGAATCATCCATTCATTGCGTTTTTTCAAAGACATTTTTTTTATTTCCGGAAAAAATGAAAGAGGCACAATAATTTCACGTCCATCAGTAAGAAGAACTATCATCTTACCACGTTTATCGGTAAAATTTAATTCCTTAATTCCAATAGATATATCTAAACTCCTGCACATATTTTCTTATTTTTCAATACTTCTTATTACTGTTTTCTCGCCTCTGAATGTCTTCGAAATCTGATTATTAATATAATCCCAATGACGCTCTATTGCCGACACAAGCATTGCGTTGTCTTTTGTGCTTAATTCTGATTCGGCAATCTCAACACATTTCTCGCCATTCCGCTCAATCCATATTTTTGCAAGTGAATGTTGCCGTCTAAGGCCTTTTTTTAATACATGTACATGCCTGCGGTATCGTTCACATCAGTAGGAATAGAGACAAGAATGAACATTTTAAGGAAAGCAAGTTGACCCATCTTATAATATCATGCAATAGAGGCAGGCAAAGAAGATGGCGGCGAGGCCGGGGGCTACAAAGAGCAGTGAATCGATGCGGTCGAGGATGCCGCCGTGGCCGGGGATAAGGTTGCCGGAGTCTTTCACGCCCACAGTGCGTTTGATTAGCGACTCGAACAGGTCGCCAACGGTGGAGAGGACGCTTACCGCCACGCCAACGGCTACCCAGCCCCACAGAGGCAGGTTATTGCCGGGCACGAGATAATACGCGGCTATGCCGAAAAGCGCGCAGAAGGCCATGCCTCCCCAGAATCCTTCCCACGATTTTTTGGGAGAAAGACGCTCGCACAGGCGGCGGCGTCCGATTTGAGAGCCGACACAGAAGGCTCCTGTATCGTTGAGCCATATCATGATGAAGAACATGAGCACGGGATATTTGCCGGCTCCGATAAGCATGTCGTTGGTATACAGCACTTCGAGCGCACCCAGCCCCATGCCTATGTAGATAACGCCAAGCATACTGAATGCGGCCGAGCGCAAGGCTTCAGGACGCTTGTCGAACACGGCCATGGCAAGCCGCACGGGCAGATACAAATACATGGCAATGGCAAACCACCATATGATTGCGGCCACGGCGAGCACGTCGACTCCGAGCACCCACCAGCGCATGGCGGATTCGCCTGAGGGCTGACACATTTTATTAAATTCGAGCATGGCGAGCACGCCTAACAGCAGACACAAAGCCAGGAACGCCGGTTGGCCGCACAGGATGGCCGCTACAATCACGGCCACATATATAGCGCCGGATGCGGCGCGCAATGTTACATTTTTCATGGTGGCAAAGTTAACAATATTTCGGTTGATAGCAAAACACGGCAGCGAAAATTATGGTTCACATTCCAAGAGGGGCCTTTTCGATGAAGCGACCATGACGGTCGATTACAAAGCGGTCGCCGCCAATTTCGACAATGGCCCTGCCATCGGCAAAGGCTCCGGCGCGGTCGTAGATAAATGGAATTTTTATAACGGACTCGATGTTGATATAGCCCCACTTTCCGTCGCGGCAGGCCGGAATAAGATACTCGCCTGCGCACTCCGGGACGCGCCCTATCTCGCTAAGCCCGAGAGAGGCGGATATTATCTCGGCACCATCCTCGTCGATTATGCGCGATACTCCGTCGAGAGTGCAGGCATATGTGTCTTTGCCGCCGTGCCGCCCCCGGTATTCGACACTCGTGCATCGGCACGGCATGATCAGTTTCCCGGCATCTACATTCAGAAGCCCCTCATAGGCCGAACGCCCTTCGGCACATCTGGTGATTGTCACCGGGCCGAATGTTGTCCACGACCAGTCGGTACATGAATGGTATTCTCCGGCCTCCCACTGATAGGGCGCCAAATCGTAAATCTCGTCGGAATACAGCACACCGCGCGGGGTGGCGAGTTTGAAATATTCCTTGTGATGCGGCTCGTCAATTTCTTTACAGACGAGCACAAGCATAAGCCGTGTCCATGGCGCCCATAACGGCCCTATCGGGCGCATCTCCATACGGACATATCGGTGAGGCACCACTTGCTCGCCATCGAAGTTGACGGCTCCGAGCAGGCCCGAGGCATCGCGGCGCACGAGCAGTTCTCCGAGCGCCGACTCCCCTTCGTACTGCATTGCCGAGAAGCGGCGGCGTGCTATGTCGAACACTCGCCATCGCCCATCGGCGCGCACCCATCGGCGTCCGCCGGTCTCCTCCCCTATCCCTTCGTATATACATGGAAGAAGTTCGCGCCCTTCCATGTCGACAAGGCCAAGGCGATGGCCAATCATAACTACGACAGAGAGATTGGTGGCCGGAATCAACTGGTCGCGTGAAAACTCATACTCCTTTTCTGTGATTAGGCAGGCATTCTCGCGGCTGTCGGTGTAACTTAGAAGGACTATGCGCACACGGCCGGCAGGGCGATTTGCAAGGTCTTCTGCCCAGGCCGCGTCATACTGCCGGACAAGGCTCTGACGTTCTGACTTTGACACGGCATAAGGATTCACAAAATTTTCCTTCATATTACTTTTTTTCGCAAATATAGTGTTTTTTATCAAATCAGCGCCCTTATTTAAAAACGTTTCTATGGCACATGCGCCAATTCGTCGACAAAAATGTCCATTTTGTCGATTATAACACCTTTTAACAAGTTATGATAATATATATGTGTAAATTTGCATCCGAAAAAACCAACTGATTCACATGAGACTTAAATTTACTATCCCCGCCTTGCTGGCATCTTCCTTTATAATGGCTCAGCAGACCGACGCTCCTGTGAGCCTTTCGCTGGACGACTGTCTGCGCGTAGCCCTCTCCGACAACCCGACAGTAAGGGTGGCCGACATGGAGATTACCCGTACCGATTACTCTAAAATAGAGACTATATCGCAACTGCTGCCGCAGGTATCGTTTACAGGCACTTACAGCCGCACTCTTGCCAAACAGGTGATGTACATGAATATGGACGGTTTTGGAGGCGCCGACAGCGACACCGATGCCGATGGCTCTGCTCCGGCATCGCGCGCCTCGGGTGGCGGCGGAGGCATAAAGGTTGGCCTCGACAACAGTTATCAGGTCGGATTCTCGGCCTCGCTGCCGCTGATAGCCCCCCAACTGTGGGCCTCGCTCAAACTGTCGGACAACCAGATTCTGCAAGCCGTGGAAAAGGCGCGTGAATCGAAACTTGAACTCGTAAATCAGGTAAAGAATGCCTACTATACGCTTCTGCTTGCCAAAGACTCGAAAAAGGTGATTCAGGAGAGTTACGACATGGCCGCGCTCACCCATGAGATTTACACTAAACAGCATGCTGCCGGAGCAGCCTCCGACTACGACGTGCTGCGCACATCCGTGGCGATGAAAAATGTTGAGCCCGACCTGATGCAGGCCGACATTGCCATCAAGCAAGCCCGCCTCCAACTTCTGCTGCTTATGGGTGCAGATGCCGCCACCCGCTTCGACGTGGCCGACAATCTGCGCAATTACGAGAAAACGATGTACAACGATGTATTGGCAATAAACCCCGACTATTCATCCAATTCTTCGCTTGTGCTCAATCGTCTCCAAAGCGAGCAACTTGATCAGGCTCTCAAAGCCGAGCGCGCAAGCCTCTACCCCTCTCTGTCGGCATCGTTCAACTACATGTGGTCGTCGATGTCGAACGGCACCCCTTTCAAGAATTTCCGCTGGACTCCATTTTCATCTGCCGGGCTCACGCTTAATGTACCGATCTTTACAGGCGGAAGCCGATACTCGCGCATAAAGCAGGCGAAGATACAAAAAGAGCAGATGGGCTGGCAGCGTGAGAACCTGGAACGCTCCGTGGCCATGCAGGTCGACCTCGCCCTCGACAATATAAAGGTAAATGTCGAGCAAATCGCATCTTGCTCCGAAAGCGTGGGACAGGCCGAGCGCGCCCATGACATAATGGAGAAAAGTTTCGGCATCGGAGCAGCGTCATACCTCGACCTGCGCGACTCCGAACTTGCCCTCACCCAGTCGCGCCTCGCCTACTATCAGGCAATCTACAACTATCTTGTGGCCGGAGCCGACCTTGAACTCCTTCTTGGCAACGCACCTATCGACAATTATATTCCCGAGAAATAACAGATCACATGAAATACTATAAGATTCTAATCCTCGCCGCGACAGCCATGTCTGTCGCAGGCTGCTCGAAGTCGGATGAAAACACCGCAACCGTCGCCGAAGAACTGCCAATTGTAGAACTTGGCGTTGCGAAAAACATGCCGGTGGCCCAAATCAAAAGTTACACGGCTACCGTCGAGGCCGACAACACAAATAACATATCGCCTTCGCAGCCTAACCGTATAAAGACTATCTCCGTCGAAGTAGGCGACCGCGTGCGCCGCGGCCAGACCCTTGTGACACTCGACCGCGCCGGAATCGACCAGCTGAAACTCAATCTTGATGACGCTCAACGCGAGTATGACCGCGCTGCCAAGTTGCTCGAAATAGGGGCAGGCACCCAACAGCAGGTCGACCAGTTGAAGACCAAACTCGACGCAACACGCTCGCAATACGACAATCTGCTCGAAAACACAGTTCTCACCTCTCCAATTTCAGGTGTTGTCACCGCCCGCAACTACGACCCGGGCGACATGACCGGCACCCAGCCCGTGCTTACCGTGGGCCAACTGTCGCCCATCGTGAAAGTGATGATTAATGTGTCGGAAAACGACATGCGCCTCATTGGCCGCGGAATGGATGTCGACATCACATTCGACGCTTTCCCCGGCGAGGAATTCTCCGGCAAAATCTCGCGTGTATATCCCACCGTCGACCCTGCCACCCGCACTTTCCCGGCTGAAATCAACATTGCCAACCCGGGCGAGCGTATTCTTCCCGGCATGTTTGCCCGCGTGAGCCTCAACCTCGGCGATGTCGACAATGTCGTTGTGCCCGACCGCGCCGTTGTAAAGCAATCCGGCTCAGGAAACAAGTATGTATATGTCTACCACTCCGACGGCACCGTGTCTTACAATAAGGTTGAACTCGGACGACGTCTCGACACCGAATACGAACTCCTCTCCGGAGTTGCGTCGGGCGATTCTGTTGTAATCGCCGGCCAAAGCCGACTCGCCGACGGAGTTAAAGTGGAAGTGAAACATTAAGTAAAACGCCAATAAACAATGAGTCTATATTCCAGTGCCGTGAAACGCCCTATCATGACCACGCTCTGCTTCGTGGCCGTGGCAATCCTGGGCCTGTTTTCACTGTCGACACTTCCAATCGACCTATATCCCGACATCGAGACAAACACCCTGATGGTGATGACCACCTACCAGGGAGCATCGGCCGCCGATATTGAGCAGAATGTAACGCGCCCGTTGGAAAACGTGCTCAACTCCGTATCCAACCTCAAGCACATCACCTCCAAATCACGTGAGAACATCTCGGTGATAACCCTCGAATTTGAATATGGCGAGGATATCGACGTGCTCACAAACGATGTGCGCGACAAACTCGACATGGTGTCGTCGTCGATGCCCGACGATGCCGAGACGCCCATCATCTTCAAATTCTCAACCGACATGATTCCTATCGTGCTCCTTTCGGTGCAGGCCGAGGAGAGCATGCCGGGACTCTACAAGATTCTCGACGATGCCGTGGCCAACCCTCTGGCACGTATCAACGGCGTTGGCTCCGTATCGATTTCGGGTGCCCCCAAACGCGAGATTCACGTCTACGTCGACCCTACCCGCCTCGAAGCCTACAACCTCACCATCGAGCAGATTTCGTCGATAATCGCTGCTGAAAACCGCAACGTGCCCGGCGGCTCGTTCGACATCGGCTCCGACACCTACGCGCTGCGCGTGCAGGGCGAGTTTGAGTCGTCGGACCAGATGCGCGAAATCGTGGTGGGCAACTCCGGCGGACGCACCATCTACCTGCGCGACGTGGCACGCATCGATGACTCTCTCGAAGAGCGCGCCCAGGAGACATACAACAACGGCAACCGTGGCGCCATGATCGTAATCCAGAAACAATCGGGCGCCAACTCGGTGGAAATCTCCAACGAGGTGCTCAAAATGCTCCCGACATTGCAGAAACGCCTGCCCTCCGATGTGAAACTCGGTGTGATTGTCGACACATCCGACAATATCCGAAACACAATCGCCTCGCTTGTCGAGACTGTGCTCTATGCCCTGCTGTTCGTGGTAATCGTGGTGTTCTTCTTCCTCGGCCGCTGGCGCGCCACTCTCATCATCACCATTACAATTCCTATCTCGCTCATCGCCTCGTTCATATACCTGGCCATGACGGGCAACTCGCTCA
Organism: uncultured Muribaculaceae bacterium; assembly: GCA_947644475.1. GTDB lineage: Bacteria > Bacteroidota > Bacteroidia > Bacteroidales > Muribaculaceae > CAG-873. The sequence continues at coordinate 527 of CANRZQ010000059.1, read as the reverse complement.
ACATCGTGTCGCTGTCGGCTCTCTCTATATCAATCGGTATGGTAGTCGACGACGCCATTGTGGTGCTTGAAAACGTGACCACCCACATCGAACGAGGCTCCGATCCCAAGCAGGCCGCCGTGCATGGCACCAACGAGGTGGCCATCTCCGTAATAGCCTCTACGCTTACGCTCATCGCCGTATTCTTCCCCCTCACCCTCGTAACGGGCATGACCGGCGTGCTCTTCCGCCAACTCGGCTGGATGGTGACAATCATGATGATTATCTCCACCACCTGCGCGCTTTCGCTCACCCCCATGCTCTGCTCGCAACTGCTGCGCCGCGTCAACCATCACGGCATAGTCTACAACATGCTCTTTGGCCCTATCAACCGCGGCCTCGACGCCTTCGACAACGGCTACGAAGCCCTTGTCGGATGGGTTGTTACTCACCGCTGGCAGACTATCGTGATATGTATGGCCACTTTCTTCGGCTCAATCTTGCTCATGAAGAACGTGGGTACTGAATTCTTCCCCACAGCCGACGAC
>CANRZQ010000058.1 GCA_947644475.1 uncultured Muribaculaceae bacterium | reverse complement strand
GGCAAGGGCATCGCCGATGAGGGTAGTGAAGGCATTGATAAACTGTTCGGCTTCTGCTTGTGTGATGCCGGCCTTTTCGGCAAGTAAAGCCACGAGCGAGGGAAGGGTGATAATCTTATTCATGGCGTACTTTCTTTTTGAGCATAGACCCGGGAGTGAAACCGACAGTAATCTGGGGCGGCAGAAGAAGGCGTCGTCCGGTGGCAAGGTCGGTGGTTATTGATTCTTCGTGCTTTGTTGATGTGAAATTTCCGAATCCGGGGATAGCAACAGTATCGAGTTCGGCAGTGCGCTCGGCTATTACGGCGGAAAATGCTTCAAGGCGTTCAGCGGCATCCTTAGGGTCGATGTCGAGGGCGCGGGCAAGCCGGGTGGTGAAGGTTTTGTTGTCCACTTGGAATAGGTTAGAAATATAAGTTATGAGTGATTAGTCGACTAACAGGTCGCGGATGGCATAGCGCGGGCGGTCTTTGACTTCAATGAAGATTTTGCCAATGTATTCGCCTACGATTCCAATCGACATAAGGATGAGGCTGCCAAGAAACCATACCGACAGCATGAGCGACGACCAGCCGGATATAGCCGTATGATGCCAGTGGGCGACAAGCACCCATATTGCCACGGCGATGTCGATTATCAGGAGCATCAGCCCTGTCACAAATATCCATCGCATGGGTTTTGCGGAGAACGATGTGATGCCGTCGATTGAAAACGACAGCATTTTTTTGAGGGGATATTTCGACTCTCCGGCCACGCGTTCGGCCCGGGCGTACTTCACGACAGCCGTGTCAAGGCCAATCTGGGGGATTATGCCACGGAGGAAGAGGTTTTTCTCTCCGTACTGTGCGAGCAGGCGTATGGCACGGGCGCTCATAAGACGATAGTCGGCATGGTCGTATACGGTGTCAAGCCCCATGGCGCGTTGGAAGGAGTAGAAGCCGTGGGCGGTGGTGCGTTTGAACCATGTGTCGGTGGCTCTTGACGAGCGAACGCCGTAGACGATCTCCTTTCCCTGACGAAAGGCGCGCACCATTTCGATTATGGCGAGAGGGTCGTCTTGAAGGTCGGCATCGATAGACACCGCCGCATCGCACATGTCGGCTACGGTGTGGAGCCCTGCGAGCAATACATTCTGGTGCCCGCGGTTGTGGGCGAGCGCAAGACCTTTGACCCTGTTGTCGGCGGCGTGCAGGCTCTCGATAATCTGCCAGGTGCGGTCGCGCGAACCATCGTCGCAGCACATAAGGAAACTGTCGCGCGACACAAGGCCTTCGGCGTGCATCTCGTCGAGCAAGCCAAGCAAGGCTTTTGCCGTGATTGGCAGGGCGGCCTCTTCATTATAGCAAGGAATCACAATAGCGATTCTCGGCACATTTGATTCGTTATTCATTATTGGTGAACGAAAAATGATTTGAGCCGTAAAATTACAAATTATCGCCCAAGCCTCCAAACATTCGCCCAATTTCTTTATCCACATGTTTTTCATATCCGAGGTTGTGTCAGAATACCGAACGGTATGGACGTACGGGTCTTCAAATAAGGGCGTAGCACTGAATCGCGTAGCGATTCAAGAAGGTAGCGTGGGTGAGGGAGAGGCGAAGCCACGACCGTAACCCACGGAAAAAGGCTGTCGGCAACCGGAGCGTTCGGCTATGCCAACCTGAGGTAGGGGCGCGATAAATCGCGCCAGCATTTTTTTATATCCGATTAGGGCGTGATTTATCACGCCCTACAAACCGCTCCAATACCACGGATGATTACAATGCACATACCGGGGGTTGCGCTTCCGCTCCACCCCCCCCCGGCTAAACTCTTGAAGCGCATACGCGCTTCTTCTCCCTAGCGATAGGTTATTTGAACCGCATTGTACGGTTCGTGCGTCCATACAATCTCGGCATAAACAGTCTTTTTGGCACAGTCCCTGCATCTCGCTCAAAGCCCCCGTGTGAATCTAACCGGAGGGATGCGCTACAAACACGACTATCGTCTTGAAGCGCAAACGCATTTTCCCTTCGGCTTTTAGAATATCAGCGGAAGAATAATCGAAGATATTATGATTGCAGATATGCAGATAATGATGGTGTAGAGTTTTCGCTCTTTCTCGCGCTTTACGATAAGGGATGTCAGTAAAGTCTCGTCCTCCTTTATTTTTTTGCGGTATTGCCCGAGTCTTTTTGGATATACTTTGGTGAGCAGTCGTTGTAATTCCTGTCCTTTTTGCGGATGTATCTTCGGGTTCGCAATCTTCCTTTTGGCGCGCTCAATGTCGGCTTTAAGATTTGCGATGAGTTTCTCATTTGACGCTATGCGGCTGCGGCAAGCATCAATTTGCTCTTTTGTCGAAAGATGCGTTTGTCGACGACTGCCGTAAGTTTTGCCGCCCAATCGCCCGGTAGGCCCGCTTGTGCACTCTTCATAAGTGTAATCAACCCACATGTCATGCACCGCATCTCCATTATATTCTCCGTAGTCGCTCATTTCATGGGGGTTGATATGATGCAATAATATATATCAGGGTGTTTATTATTATAAATATTACTCCTCGCGGGCGGTGAAGGTGTAGGCGCCGAGGTCGGAGGTGCGGGTGATGCCGTAGTAGTCGATAGGGGAGAGTCCGGTGGAAAGGGTGGGGATGGAGGCACCAATGGCGGGGGAGTCGGGGCGGACGCGGTAGTCGAAGAAGTAGTCGTCGCGTACGGTGTAGAATAGCGGGTCGGAGTCCCAAATGCACGAGACGAAATTATCGTCGTCGGTGCCGTTGGCCTTGAACATGCAGTTTTGGAAACGCACATCCGGGAAATCCTTTGTTAGGTCGGTGGGAGCGACGTCGCCGCCGTAGCCGTGGGTGATTGTGTTGGTTATGATAGCCGATGTTGGCAAGATCGGTTCTTCGGCAGAAGCATCAGCGGGAATCAGGTGCCACGCTGAGCCTGAGATTGCGGTAAAAAGGTAATTGTTGGATGCGGTGCATTGGTCGAAACGGTAGGAGCCGCCGGCAAGGAGGACAAGGTCGGATGATGCTTCTGCGAACTCACATCCGAATGCGTTGACGGAGGTGTTGACGGCGCGGAGCACGACATCGCCGGAGTTGCGCAGCCTGCAATTGACAAGGCGTAATTGCGGTGTCTCGAAAGACGGATTTGCTGAGGGTTCACCGTAGAGGGAAATGCCATATGAGGTGTTTGACACCTCGGTGAATTCCATTGTGTTATTTTTGGACGATTCGTGGAAAATGATGCCGAGCCACTGACGCGACATTATGTCGAAAGAAACGCCAGGGATTACCTCGCCGGTGCGGTCGCCGGTAAGGACCACGGGCTTGTCGGGCGTGCCTTCGGCTCGGAGTGCGCCGCGCACGTCCATGCGGGCGCCGTCATGAAACAGCAGTCTTGCGCCGGGAGCGAGCGTAAGGGTGGCGCCGGGGGCTACTACAAGAGAGTCGATGAGCCGGTAAGGGCGGCCTGCCTCTAATGTTTCGTCGGATGTGACTATATGGCCTTTCATGCGGATGATGTCGCGTCCGGTCACCGCCAACGGCAGCGATGAGCCGATACCGTTAACGGAGAAGTCGATATTTGCCAGCACTCGTTTGGAGTCTACTGTGCCGTTTTCGGGCAGATTGACATCGACATATACGAAAATGGAGTCTTTGGCCCGGATTTCAACATCGGAGAATGTGGTGCCGGCGAAGCCGTCGACATTCAGGCGGAACAGGCCGGCGTTTTCGCCTGAAAGGGATATGCGCGATATGTTAAGGCCTTTGTTGTTGCGGTTGTAAACTACAAAACGGTGTGTCGCCGCAAGTTCGCCGGTATACACTTCTCCCATGTCGAGCGTGTCGACGGAAAAAGAGATTTGGTTGGATGGCGATGTCGAGAATCCGTCTTCAATACACGAAGCCGTGGCAAGTGTGAGTACGGCAACGACGGTGGCGGCGAGCCACTTGATATTAAGGATGTGGAATTTCATTGTCAATGGATTGTTACTTATCCAATAACGAGAAATCGGGCTAAATATTGTGTTGTGTTATTTGCGCTCGAAAAGCCCGGCCACTTTGCGCGGGTCGGCGCCGTAGCGCACGGCAAGCGCGGCATCGGCGTGTGCGTCATCGAGCAGATAGCGGTCGCGGTTGAGCCATGCGCGGTAATAGTACAGTTCGGGGTCGTGGGAGTACAGTTTTAGGGCGTCGGCTATTGTCGAGGAAGCCTCGGAAAGGCGTCCTTCGGCGAGATAGCATCCGGCGAGGGCGGAATAGTACTCCGGCGATGGGTCGGCCTCGATCAGTTTTATATAATAAGGTATAGCGCGAGCCGAATGTTCGGTAAGGGAATACAATGCGGCGAGGGCCGACCATGTGTTGTAGGAATCGGGGGCGACGGTTGAGAGTATGTCGAAGTCGGCGGTGGCCTGATCAAGTTTTCCGCCATATAGGGCAATCATTCCCCGGTAGTAGCGCGCTTCGGCATTAAGCGAGTCGCGGTCGGCCACGGCGCTGAAATCAGAAAAAGCATCGAGGTCGTTGCCCATTTTCAAGTGCAGCCGTGCGCGGTTTTGCAATACAGTGGTCATTTCGGGTGCGCGTCGCAATGCTTCGTCATATGCTTGCAGGGCGAGCGAGTCGCGGTCCATATATGAATACACCATGCCGAGATTCGACAGCAAAAGCACGTTCGACGGATTGTCAGGCTCGATAGCCATTGCCTCTACAAGCCTGCGCTCGGCTTCGGGGTAGTCCTCGTCCTTTATGGCCTGGTCGGCTTGGCCCATAAGTAAAAAATATACGTCTTCCTCGTCGGGCTCTGCGCCGGTGGATATGGCGCAGCCGGTCAAGACGATGAGCAGATATGTGATAAAACGTTTCATGGCGCAAAGTTACGTCATAAAAATGTTAAGAGGCGAATAAAAGAGTTTAAAAAATGTTTATAACTTCGGTTAAATATATTTTTGCCGTTTGGAAAAAAAGATGTAATTTTGCATCGTGAATACGATTGTACGACATATAGAGTTCCTTGCTTCCAGACGCGACTGTGTGATTATTCCCACAGTCGGTGCTTTGTTGGCCAGGTATGAGAGCGCTCATTACGATGAGGCTTCCCGTCGTATGGTCGCTCCTTCAAGGGTGTTCTCTTTTAATGCCTCTATTGAGCACAGCGATGGAGAACTTGTGTGGTCGGTAGCCCGTTCTCAGCGTATCGATTATGATCGGGCTCGCGCTATTGTCGATGCTGAGATTGACGCCATGCGTCATCAGTTGAGAAGCCAGGGGGCGGTTTCCCTTGGCCGTCTTGGCGTGCTCAGGTTCGATTCATCGGCCGATGCCACTGTGTTCGAGCCTTATGCCGCTTCTGATGTAAGCGTTGCCACCTCTTTTTTGCATGACGTGGAGGCTGTTCCGCTGTCGGAACGCGTGAAGGCTGTTGTCGCAGAAGTGGCTGTTGCGGAAGTTGGACGGCAAGGCGCAGGACGCTGGCGCAAGATAGCGTCGGTGGCGGCCTCTGTTGCCGTGCTTGTCGCAGTGTGCTTTGCGGCAATGACGCCCCTTAAAGTTGATGACGCCGCCCTGGCTTCGCTCGCTCCTTCGATAGAGCGAGTGGATGCGGAGAAGGTGCTTCCGCAGCCCCGGCAGCAACGCCCCTTGATTATGGCGAAGCAGAGCGCGCCTCTTTATATAGATGTCGATACATCGTACCGTGTAATGTCCAGGGTTATAGCCGGCGGAAAATACTGCGTGGTTGTGTCCTCGCATACCACAGAGGCAGACGCCCAGTCATTCCTCAAACACTATAATAACCCTAAATTCGGCATCCTCGAAAAGGATGGACGCTATCGCGTATATGCCGCGGCTTATGCTTCTATGCAGGAAGCGACAGCCGGGCAGAGTGAAATCGCGGCAAACTATCCCGGGGCTTGGATATGCCGTCGATAAGCATATGGAATCATTGAACAAATTATTTTTTCGCCGTCACAGCATCCGCAGATATAAAGATGAGGCCGTGGCGCCGGAAGTCGTAAAGCAGATACTTGAAGCCGGTTTGCTGGCTCCGTCGTCGAAAAGCGCACGTCCTTGGCAGTTTACTGTTGTGGAAGACCGCGAGATGCTCGAGGCTATGTCGAAATGCAAGCCTGCGGGGGCGCGTCCTATTGCCGGTGCGGCATTTGCTGTGGTTGTAAGCGCAGATCCGGCCAAAAGCGATGTCTTTGTGGAGGACGCGTCGGTGGCGGCGGCTTATATGCAGTTGCAGGCGGCCGCTCTCGGCGTAGGTTCATGCTGGATACAGGTACGCAACCGTTTTGGAGCGGACGATGAGCCCTCGGAAAATATGATTCACGACCTGCTCGGCATACCTTATACTCAATCAATCGTTACGGTGCTCACATTCGGGATTCCCGACGAAGAGCGTCGTGAGGTCGACCCGTCGAAATTGCTTTGGGAAAAGGTGCACATAGGCAAATGGGACGCCGGCGAATAGTAATTGTCGGTTCGGGGAATGTAGCGACACATCTTGCTCCGGCTCTTGACCGTGAGAATGATGTGGTGCAAGTTGTGGCCCGTTCGATTGAAAGCGCGTCAAGAGTATCGGCACTTACCCGAGGCGCACGTCCGTGTGCTGATATATCGGAAATTGAGCCTGACGCCGATTTCTATATCGTGTCGGTTAACGACGACGCTGTCGGCGCGGTAGCGGAGGCTATGCCTCGTGTATCCGGGGTCGTCGCCCATACATCAGGGAGCGTGCCGATGGGCGCGCTTGAAGGAGCGTCGGCTCGGGTGGGCGTGTTTTATCCATTGCAGACTTTCTCGCGTGAGGCCACGGTAGAAGTGGAGCGAGTCCCTTTTTTTATCGAAGGAAACACACCGGCCTGTGCGGAAGAATTGGCTGAATTGGCCCGCACTGTTTCAAAATCGGTTGAGTTTGCTGATTCCGACAGAAGGTCGGTGTTGCACCTGGCGGCTGTATTCGCCTGTAATTTTTCCAATTACATGTGGGGCTGTGCCGACAGGATTCTCGCAGATGCCGGTCTGACGCTCGAGGTGATGCGTCCTTTGCTTGAAGTGACTCTCGATAAGGCCATGACTCTTGGTCCGCGGGCAGCGCAGACAGGCCCGGCCCGCCGGCACGACTATGGGGTGATGAGTGCCCAGAGCGCAAAGTTGCCTCAGGATTTGAGTAAAATATACGATATTCTCTCCCAAGGGATTATCGCAAACCATAGCGACAATGAGTAGAATAGATTACGACTTGACAGCCCTTCGTGGAATCGCTTTTGATGTCGACGGAGTGCTCTCGCCCTCGACTGTGCCGATGGGCTCCGACGGCGTGCCCCGGCGCATGGTCAATATAAAGGATGGCTATGCGATACAGCTGGCCGTGAAGATGGGGCTTAACATTGCAATAATAACAGGTGCTGACTCCGAGGCTATCGCCACGCGCTATCGTGCGCTTGGCGTGCAGGATATATATTTGAAAGCCTCTGAGAAGTTGCCTATTCTTGAAGATTGGATGCGTAGGCGCGGATTGTCGGCTCACGAGGTGGCATATGTCGGCGACGATATTCCCGATGTGAGGCCGATGCAGACTGTCGGGTTGCCCGTGGCTCCTGCCGATGCCGCGGCCGACGTAAAAATGATTGCATGCTTTGTCACCAAGGCCGACGGAGGATATGGTGTCGCCCGTGAATTGCTTGAGGAAATACTAAAAGCCCGAGGCTTGTGGATGACACACGACCGGGCGTTCGGATAGTAAAGATATGAATGTTAACGACAATCTATTGACAATGTGTGGCGGCCTTGCGCCTACTGATGCACGCGTGTTGCTGGCGTCGAATTCGCCACGCCGCCGCGAATTGCTGCGCATGATTGTCCCCGATTATGACTTGGCCGAAATGCACGATGTCGACGAGTCGTATCCGGCCGCTTTGGCCAATGTGGAGGTCGCTCCATATCTGTCACGGTTGAAGGCCGATGCATATCGTTCTCAGCTTGTTGAGAATGAAGTGATGATTACGGCCGATACAGTGGTGATAAGCGACGGGCACATACTTGGGAAGCCCGCCGGCGAGAGCCATGCCGTGGAAATGCTTCGGTCATTGATGGGGCATACGCATAAGGTTGTGACCGGAGTCACGCTTACCTCCGTTCATGCGGCAGAGACGTTCTCTGAGACCACTGAGGTTACCTTCGGAAATATATCCGACAGGGAGATAGAACTTTATGTCGAAAATTTCCGGCCATTGGACAAGGCCGGCGCGTATGGTATTCAGGAATGGATAGGCTGCGTCGCCATTCAGGGCATACAAGGATGTTTCTACAATGTTATGGGGCTGCCTTTGCACACCTTATACCGCAGGTTGCGTGAATTCAAAGTTTAGATGGCGCAAAAATTCATAATAACGTCTGCCGGATATTTCCGTTATGGCGATGTCAATTTGCACCGGGAATTGCTTCAAGGCGGAGAAGATTGCCTTGGTGGGGGATTCTATGAATTCGATTATGTCCGCAACAGGCTCGAATTGTCCGGCAGGTCATACGATTACGGGCGTCCACGTTGGGATGCCCTCGATGTGCTGACAGTGCCGGCCGTATTCCGCGGTCTCGACATATGGTACGACGAGATTCCGTTACAGAATTTCGTGCCATTGCGGTTTGAATGATACATTTTTTTTCTTACCTTTGTCGTTGAAATGATTTCAATCAACAATCTCACTGTCGAATTCAGCGCAAAGTCGCTGTTCGACAATATAAATTATGTGATAAACCCGCGCGACAAGATAGCCCTTGTGGGTAAGAATGGCGCGGGGAAATCAACGATGCTGAAAATTATTGCCGGTCTCCAGAAACCGACATCCGGGTCGGTGGCTGTCCCGGCCGGAATAACCGTAGGCTACCTGCCGCAGCAGATGGTGCTAGCAGATGAGCGAACGCTTATAGAGGAAACAGCGCTTGCGTTCAGCCATATCGACGAAATGCAGGCTCAGCTCGACCAATACAATGCCGAACTTGCCGAGCGTACGGATTATGATTCGGAGGACTACCATAAACTTATCGACCGCATGACAGCCCTTACCGAGCGGCTTGCCATGGAATCGGCCGACAACAATCGTGCCGAGATGGAACGGACGTTGCTCGGCCTTGGATTCTTGCGAACGGATTTCGACCGTCCGACCTCGGAATTTTCCGGGGGATGGCGCATGCGCGTAGAGTTGGCCAAACTCCTGCTTACACATCCCGATGTGCTTCTTCTCGACGAGCCTACCAACCACCTCGACATCGAGTCGATTCAATGGCTCGAGCAATTCCTGATGCAAAAGGCAAAGGCCGTGGTGCTTGTGAGCCACGACCGCGCTTTTATCGATAATGTGACGTCGCGCACCATAGAAATTTCTTGCGGAAAGATTTATGATTACAGCGTAAACTATTCGCATTTTGTGGAGTTGCGGCGTGAGCGCATCGAGCAGCAACGCCGTGCCTATGAAAACCAGCAGAAGGAAATCCGCGAGACACAGGATTTTATCGAGCGTTTTCGTTATAAGCCGTCGAAGTCGTCCTCTGTTCAGAGCAGGGTGAAGCAGTTGGCTAAAATTGAATTGATAGAGGTTGACGAGGTCGACAATTCACGCCTCAACCTGAAATTTCCACCTGCGCCCCGCTCCGGCGACTATCCTGTGATAGCCGACAATGTAGGCAAGGCCTATGGTGAGCATCAAGTGTTCGACCATGCCACTTTCACAATCAAGCGTGGAGAAAAAGTGGCTTTTGTGGGAAAGAACGGCGAGGGTAAGTCAACGCTCGTAAAATGTATCATGGGCGAGATTCCGTTCACCGGCTCGCTAAAAATCGGCCATAACGTAAAAATCGGCTATTTTGCTCAAAACCAGGCGCAACTGCTCGACCAGGAGATAACCGTGTTCGACACCATCGACCGTGTGGCCGTCGGCGACATACGTCTGAAAATCCGCGACATTCTTGGGGCGTTTATGTTCGGCGGCGAGGCTTCCGACAAAAAAGTGAAGGTGCTGTCGGGAGGAGAGAAGACTCGCCTTGCAATGATAAAACTATTGCTTGAACCGGTCAACCTTCTCATTCTCGACGAGCCCACCAACCACCTCGACATGAAGACGAAAGACATTCTCAAACAGGCCATTAAAGATTTTAACGGAACAGTTATTGTGGTAAGTCACGACCGTGCTTTCCTCGACGGGCTTGTGGAGAAAGTGTATGAATTTGGTGGCGGAGAGGTGAAAGAGTGCCTTGGCGGAATATATGAATTCCTGGAAAAGAAAAAAATAGCATCCCTCAGTGAACTTGAAATCAAAGACAACAGGCCTTCCGCCAAGGATTCAAAGACGGCTAAGGACGTTAAAGAGCCTAAGGATGTTAAAGACCATAAGGCATCCGGCCCGGATATAGAGTCAAAGCCAAAGCCGCTGACGTATGCCGAGCAGCGCGAGCGCGACAAGGCTTTGCGCGCTGCACGGAAAAAAGTTGAGATGGCCGAGGCCGACATCGCTCGCCTTGAACAGGAGAAAGCGTCCATAGAGGCGCGCTTCGCAGCCGGTGAGGCGTCCGACGAATTGTATGCCCTTCATGCCGAGGCTCAGAAAAATCTCGAGAACGCCATGAGCGTATGGGAACTTTCCTCTATGGAATATGAAGAGATGAACGACAAAGCGAATAACTAATTCAAAATAGTGTAATATGAAAAAACTTTTGTTTATGGCAATGTCTGCATCGCTTTGCACTGTTGCAATGACAGACTGCACCGGCGCATCGACTGCTCAGAAAGGTATCGACGTGGCCAATCTTGACACGACGGTAGCACCCGGCCAGGATTTTTACGACTACGCCTGCGGAGGATGGATCAAGGCTCATCCGCTCACGGGTGAATATTCGCGTTTCGGTGCTTTCGAGGTGCTTGGAGAGGAAAACCGCAAGCAGGTTCTCGGAATTGTTGAGGGTATCGATCTCGCAACCGCCGAGCCGGGCTCTAATGCGCAGAAGGTAGGCGTGATTTATGCCCAGGGCATGGATTCCGTCACGCTCAACGCTCAGGGTGCAGAGCCTGTCAAGGCCGACCTCGCCAAGATTAATGCTGCCTCACGTGAGGAATTCCCTGTGCTGATGGCTACTCTTGCCGGCCTTTCAGGTTTCTACGGCACCGGGGTGGAGGCCGACATGATGAACTCCACTATGAACGTGATGTATGTGATGCAAGGTGGCCTCGGACTGCCCGACCGCGACTATTATCTCACCGATGGCGATGATGAGAAGCGTGTGCTCGAGGCATACAAGACATATCTTAACACGCTCGCCTCTCTTGCCGGATATTCCGATGCAGATGCCGCCCGTATGGTCGACAACACTCTTGCAATCGAACGCCGTCTGGCCGCCGCCCAGATGAGCCGTGAGGAACTCCGCGATCCCATCAGGTCATATAATCCCATGGCAATGGCCGACCTTAACGCTCAATATCCCGCTCTTGGTCTCGGCGCATATTTCAAAGCCCAGGGCATTGAGAAGATTGATTCGGTAATTGTTGGTCAGCCCGCATTCCTTGCCGAGGCAAATAAAATTCTTGCCGGCGAATCCGAACAGGCTATCCGCGACTACTTGACATCCGGTTATCTCACATCGGCCGCTTCTTACCTCAGCGACGATTTCCAACTCGCGGAATTCCGCATGGAGCAGGCTCTTTCCGGAGTGCAGCAGCAGGAACCCCGCTGGAAACGCGCTCTTGCCGTGCCCAACGGCATGCTCGGCGAGGCTCTCGGCCAGCTTTATGTAGAGAAATACTTCCCCGAGTCGTCGAAAGAACGCATGGAAAAACTCGTTGCCAATCTGCAGACAGCCCTTGGCCAGCATATCGACAACCTCACATGGATGAGCGACACCACTAAGG
>CANRZQ010000057.1 GCA_947644475.1 uncultured Muribaculaceae bacterium | reverse complement strand
GGACTGAATTATGTATTTTTTAGCCTCAAAAAGCAAAAACATGTTATAAAACATAAAAATTTTTGAGTACCAACAGGTATTTCTTGCATCTTTACTGATAGAACCAATCATTAATTTAAGATGCAAAAAGTGAAATACCTGTTTAAACTGCTGGTTGCATTATTCATTTTCGGGATTAGTCCCGTAATGGCTTTCGCCGCGGATAATGTAACTTTAAAATTTGACAAAGCGCCACTGGCCTCTGTCCTTAATGCCATTGAAAAACAAACCGGCCGAACTTTTTCTTACGGCAACGACCTGATTGCGTCAAAAGTCGCAACAATCAACATGGCCGACGCGCCTCTTACTGCGGTACTCGACAAGTTGTGTGAGGAAAACAATCTAAATTACGAGATTCATTCCGACGATATAATAATCCTCTCGCCCAAGACCGGAAAATCAGCAAAATCTAACGCCGCGTCCACGTCTTTTACCGCAAAGGGCGTGGTACTCGATGAAAACGGCGAGCCGGTTATCGGAGCGTCTGTAATTGCCAAAGGCGCGTCTGCCGGAGTCGTAACCGGCCTCGACGGCGATTTCAACCTCGCCAACGTTAAAAAAGGCGACGTTTTAGCCGTTTCCTATGTAGGATATCAGACCGCCAATGTCACGATAAAGGACAACACGCCGCTGAAAGTGACTCTCGACCCCACGGCCAACGCCCTTGAAGAAGTGGTAGTGGTGGGCTACGGCGTGCAACGCAAACGCGACGTCACCACCTCGATTTCTTCCGTTAAAGGCTCCGACCTCGCCGACATGCCCGCCAACAGCGTCGAGCAAGCCCTCGCAGGCCGCATGCCCGGCGTGCAAATCTCGCAAGGCACGGGCATCCCCGGTGGCGGCACAACGGTGAAAGTGCGCGGCACAGGCACCGTCACAGCAGGCAGCGACCCTCTTTATGTAATCGACGGCATCCCACAGTCCGACGCTTCGGGCGACGCCACCGGCATCTCTATCAACCCCCTCGGCGGCATCGACATGAACGACATCGAGAGCATCGAGGTGCTCAAAGACGCCGCGGCAGCGGCCATCGACGGCTCGCGCGGCGCCAACGGTGTAATCATCATCACCACTAAGACCGGCCAGCAGGGCAAGCCCCGTGTAAATTACAGCGGCTATGTCGGCTGGCAGGAACGTTCAAAGAAAATCGACATGCTCGGCGCCTACGACTTCGCCCGTCTTGTCTACGACGCACACAACGAGGCATACCTCGACCTGCTCGAAAGCAAGAAACTCACAGGCAGCATCAACGACGACAATGCCACCCGCCTTGCCAATCTGGGCGCAAAACCCGGAACGACAAACGTCACCTACCTCATCCCGGAGGAAATCGTGCCTTATATCAATGGCGAGCCGGGTCTGACAGACACCGACTGGCAGGATGAAGTGTTCCGCAGCGGCATCACGACCAAACATTCCCTTTCGGTAAGCGGCGGACAAAACGGCGTCGACTATTTCATCTCCGGCAACTACGCCAAGGAAGACGGTATCGTAATCGGCTCCGGCCAGGAAACTTTCGGCGGCCGCGCCAAAGTAAACGTTAAATATAATAATGTGAAATTCGGCGCCAACGTGAGCATGTCGCATATCCTCTACGACCTCGTTCCCACCGAAGACCGCTTCACCAAAGAAACCGTAGTGGCCGGCGCCCTGGCCGCAGCCCCCATCTTCCCCGTATACAACGAAGATGGAAGTTATAATTTCGACAATTATAATTGGAGCCACAAGCAGCAGGCCGTGCTCAACCCCGTTGCCCTCGCCCTCGAGCGCAAGGACCGCATGAAACGCAACAAAATGATGGGCCAGGCATATTTTGACTGGGAGATTATCGACAACCTCCACTTCAAGACTGAATTCGGAGCCACATGGAACAGTTTCCGCCGCGAAATCTACCGCCCGTCGACCCTGCCCACATCCACCAACAAAGTGCCGCCGTCGAATCCCGAAGGCACCGTGCGCACAAAAGACAATTTCGGCTGGACCTGGGAAAACACCCTTAACTACTCGAAACGCTTCAACGATGTGCACGAACTCACCGTAGTGCTCGGCCAGTCGATGCAACGCGAATCGCTCGAAGCAAGCCGCATCACCGGCAACGGCTATCCCAACGACCTTGTCCACACCCTCAATGCCTCAACGGCAGCCACAAAATGGGATTCTTCCCGTGAGGCCTGGTCCCTCGCCTCGTTTATCGCCCGCGCACAATACAACTTCGACCACAAATACCTCATATCCGCCTCTCTGCGCGCCGACGGCTCGTCGCGCTTCGGCTCCAACAACAAATGGGGCTACTTCCCTTCGGCATCTGTGGGCTGGTACCTTTCCGAAGAAGACTTCCTCAAGGAACAGACATGGCTCAGCGCCCTGAAAATCCGCGCCAGCTACGGCCAATCGGGAAATTTCAGCATCGGCAACTACGACACATACGCCCTGCTTGGCACCGACAACTATGTTCTCGGCACCGGCGACGGCAATCTCGTATCGGGCATCTACCCTTCGTCTATCGGCAATGACAACCTTGGCTGGGAAAAGACTGCCATGACCAACCTCGGTCTTGAATTCGGCGTCCTCAACAACATGCTCCGCCTCGAAGTCGACCTCTACAACAGTAACACATCGAATATGCTTCTTGAAGTGCCCGTGCCCTATATCTCCGGTTTCGGAACATCGCTTCAAAACCGAGGCAAGGTCAACAACAAAGGTCTTGAAATCACCCTCTCAACCCAAAACCAGTTCGGCGACTTCCGATGGAGCAACAACTTCAACTTCGCCATGAATAAAAACGAAGTGAAAGACCTCGGCACGGTAGACGAAATCGTGACTGTCTGCAACAGCGTAATCTACTATGTGACCCGCGTCGGCGAATCAATAGGCAACTATTACACCCTCGTCACCGACGGCATATTCATGAACCAGGAAGAACTCGACATAGCCGCCGACCTCAACGACAAACGCATCGCATATGTGGCCGGAGCAAAAGTAGGCGACTTCAAGTATAAAGACATGAACGGCGACGGCGTGATCAACGACGACGACAAGGCTATCGTAGGCAACTACGCGCCCAAATTCACCTACGGCTGGTCGACACAAATGGGATGGAAATGGTTCGACCTCGCAGTTTCGACACAAGGCACCTACGGCAACAAGATTGCCAATATCAACCGCCGCTATATCAACAACATGGAAGGCTCTATCAACAATATGGCCGACGCACTCAACCGCTTTGTCAGCGTCGACAATCCCGGCAACGGCCAAATCGTGCAGGCCAACCGTAGCGCGACCGGCAAAAACGGCACAATCTCGACATGGCACATCGAAGACGGCTCATATTTCCGCATCCGCGACATCACCTTCGGCGTGACTCTGCCCAAAAAGTGGACCAATCATGCCGGACTTGAAAAAGTACGCGCCTACTTCACTGCCTACAACCCCTTCACGTTCTCCAATTACAGCGGCTACAACCCCGAGGTGTCGCAAAACTCCAATCCTCTTACCCCCGGCATCGATTACGGCACATATCCCGTGGCCCGCTCATATGTATTCGGCCTTAACGTTAGTTTCTAAATCAATCAGATAATTTTTATGAAAAATCATATATTGACAGTGGCACTTTGTGCCCTCGGAATGTTTGCCGCCGGATGCGACGACTTCCTCGAAGAACTGCCCCAATCATCGGCTGCGTCAGCCAACTTCTACAAAAACGACAGCGACGTCCGGAATGCCGTGAACGCATGCTATGCCAACCTCCAGAAATCGCAGTTGTACGGCGACTTTATCATCAACATGGCAGAGACACGTTCCGACAACATCGAGGACCAGAACCCCGGAGGAAACGCCGGCCGCGACTATAACATCGACAAATTCACCGCCGGCGCCGACAATGCGGCAATCACCGCCGTATGGCAATACTCTTACCACACAATCATGCGCTGCAACGCCGTGATTGAAAACATCGGAGCCTGCTCTGTCGAAGACAACAAAATACAATTTGAAGCGGAAGCCCGCTTTCTCCGCGCGCTCATGTACTTCAACATCGTCCGCTTCTGGGGCGACGCGCCTCTTGTCCTCACCCAGATAACAGCAGAGCAGAGCGTGAACGCCCGCCGCGACGAGGCTTCAAAAATCTACGATGCAATAGTCGACGACTTGAATTTTGCCGCCACCAACCTGCCCAAATCCTATGGCAAGACAGAATTGGGACGCGCCACATCCGGCGCTGCCCTCGCGCTCCTTGGCAAGGTTTATCTCACACAGCAAAAATGGGCCGACTGCAAGACTACGCTCCAACGTCTTATGTCGCCGGAATTCGATGGCGTGTATGAACTTCTGCCCGATGTTGCCGAAGTGTTCAAAATGGAAAACAAACTCAACAAAGAGATGGTGTTTGTAGTGCATTATTCGAAGGTGGTCGTCGGTGAAGGCCATAACTTCAACCAGTATTACAAAAACGCATCACTCCTCGACAGAGCCCTCCGCACCGCTTATGAAGACAATGATGCCCGCAAAGGCCTTATCGAGACCATAAACATTGACAAGGACAACACGCCTTTCGTCAAGTTCTACGACACTTTTGACCTGACGACCAAAAACGTAGGCTACGACCAGCCCGTTATCCGCTACGCCGACGTGCTGCTCATGTATGCCGAGGCCCTCAACGAAATCAGTTTCGACGCATCAGAAGGCAGCGAGGCCCTGAAATATCTCAACCAAGTGCGCACCCGCAGCGGCGCCACCGCCTACAAAGCGGCTGACCTGAACAACAAGGACAAATTCCGCGAGCAGCTCATGGAAGAACGCCGTCTCGAATTCCCCTTGGAGTGCCACCGCTGGTTCGACCTCATCCGCACAAACACTGCCGAGGCAGCAATGGCAAAAGTCGGACTTAACATCACAAAGAACGACTATCTCTATCCCATTCCCAAATATGAGATGGAACTCTGCCCCAACCTTACACAAAATCCCGGATACTCCGACAAATAGCCTTTCATTTTTATAACCTGAGTGGGGAATTGCCTTGTGAAATTCCCCACTCGTCATTATCGGCAGGAACACAAGCCTCAGGCTTGTGCGTCCAAGCCCTTCACATACCTGATTTCATGCGACATATTTGCTTATTTATGCTTTGCTGCTCGACGATACTGTCGATTGCACAAACTCGCGCCGACTCGCTCATGGCGCAACTCAACGACCCGAAATGCAACAAGGTTTTCGTCGTGTCCCACCGCGGCGACTGGCGCAATGCCCCCGAAAACTCGCTCCAAGCCATTCAAAACTGCATCGACATGGGTGTAGACATGGTGGAAATCGACCTCAAAAAGACTAAGGACGGACACCTGATTCTGATGCACGACAAGACAATCGACCGCACCACCTCCGGCAAGGGCAAACCGGCCGACTACACTCTCGCCGAGATAAGGCAGTTTGCCATGCGCAACGGCGCCGGACACCGCACTGCCCACACTGTCCCCACCCTCGAGGAGGCGATGCTTCTGGCCAAAGGAAAAATCCTTGTTAACATCGACAAAGGCTACGACTATTTCGACGACGTGTATCAGGTGCTCAAGAAAACCGGCACTGTCGGCCAATGCGTCATCAAGGCAGGCCTCCCTTACCGCACAGTAAAAGACGAGAAACCCGTGGCTCTGGAGAAAATGCTTTTCATGCCTGTTGTGAATCTAAACGATGAAAATGCGCAGACAATTATCGAGGAGTATGCCCAAAATTACGGTGCCAAACTCTATGAACTGAACTTCAACTCCGACAACAATAATACCTGCGCTCTGATTCAACTGGCCAGGAAATCCGGCTCCAAACTCTTTGTAAATTCGCTTTGGCCCGAATTGTGCGGCGGCCACCACGACGACCGTGCCGTCGAACTCGGCGAACCCGACAAGAGCTGGGGATGGATTATCAGCCAAGGCGTAAACCTGGTGCAGACCGACCGCCCGGCGGCCCTGCTCCAATACCTCCGCGACAACAACCTGCACGAATAACAGAAATGAATATCATAGATTTTTTTAAGGTAAGCGAGCCCCGCGAGCATCTTAAAGCCCACGACGGCAGATTCAAACGGTTGCAATGGTCGACTTTCTTGGCCGCTACCGTAGGCTACGCATTATATTATGTGTGCCGCCTCAGCCTCAACGTGGTGAAAAAACCGATTGTCGACGAGGGCATCTTTTCAGAAACCGAACTGGGCATTATAGGCTCGGTGCTGTTCTTCACCTATGCCGTTGGCAAGTTTTGCAACGGTTTCCTCTCCGACCGAAGCAACATCAAGCGTTTCATGTCGGCCGGGCTGCTGCTGTCGGCCGTCGTGAACCTGTGCCTGGGCTTCACCAACTCGTTTGTGCTTTTCATTGCCCTGTGGGCTGTGAACGGATGGGCGCAGTCGATGGGAGCGGCGCCATGCGTGGTGGCGCTCAGCCGCTGGTTCTCCGACAAGGACCGCGGCTCGGTCTACGGCTTCTGGTCGGCAAGCCACAACCTTGGCGAGGCGTTTACCTTCATCGCTGTGGCCTCGCTGGTGAGTTTTGCCGGATGGCGTTACGGCTTCTTCGGCGCGGCTGCAATAGGCATCATAGGCGTGATTATAATTTACAGTTTCGTAAGCGACACCCCCGAAAGCCGGGGCTATCAAGGCATTGAATCGCCACGGCAAGCGCAAGCGCAGAAAACGGAATCGGTTGCCGACGCGCAAAAAATAGTGCTTCGGATGCCGGCAATATGGATTCTTGCATTTGCAAGCGCATTTATGTACATAAGCCGATATGCCGTCAACAGCTGGGGTGTTTTCTTTCTGCAAGCACAGAAAGGCTACGACACTGTCGACGCAGGTTTCATCATCTCCATAAGCAGCGTGTGCGGAATAGCCGGCACGGTGCTGTCGGGGGTTATGTCCGACAAACTTTTCAAGGGCAACCGCAACATCCCGGCCCTTATTTTCGGCCTGCTCAACGTCACGGCCCTTTCGCTGTTCCTGCTCTACCCCGGACATGAGTTTTGGGTCGACGCTATGGCCATGGTTATGTTCGGGCTCGGCATCGGCGTGCTTATCTGCTTCCTTGGCGGACTGATGGCCATCGACCTTGCGCCCAAAAAAGCCTCGGGAGCGGCTCTCGGCGTGGTGGGCATCGCCTCTTATATCGGCGCCGCCCTTCAGGATGTGATGAACGGCGTGCTCATCGAAAACACCAAAACGACAGTCGGAGGCGCTGATGTCTACAACTTCACCTACGTAAGTTATTTTTGGATAGGCGCGGCCCTTATATCAGTGCTCCTTACCCTGTGCGTGTGGAAAGCAAAGAGATATAACTAATTTTTGCCGAGTTTTTGCTGCTTTTTCAAATTATTGTGTTATCTTTGCGTTTAATCAACCGATTTTCTCATTTAAAATAATACAGATGTTGACCGCACAAGAATTCTACCAAGTGTTTGAGATGGCAACGAAAGCCTACCATGTGGCCGACGATGTCGACGCCGTTGTTGAAAATCCGTTCAACGAGGGCACTATCGAGCATACGCTTTTCGAAAAGAATATGATCGATGCCGTGCAATGGCATCTTGAAGATATAATTCGCAATCCTGAGATCGACCCCGTGGAGGCCCTGGCAATAAAGCGCCGCATCGACGCGTCGAACCAACGGCGCACCGACCGCGTCGAGCAACTCGACGACTGGTTCCTCGACCAGCTCAAAGGCATCACTCCGCTGCCCGAGGCCGGAATCAACACCGAGACTCCCGCCTGGGCGCTCGACCGCCTGTCGATTCTTGCCCTTAAAATCTACCACATGGAGCAGGAAGTGGCCCGCAAGGACGCCTCCGAAGAGCATATCGCACGATGCGCACGCAAACTCGAAGTGCTCCGCGCGCAGTATGCCGACCTCACCACCTCCATCGACCAGCTGCTTGCCGACCTCAATGCCGGCCGCAAATACATGCGCACCTACAAGCAGATGAAGATGTACAACGACCCGGACACCAACCCGGTGCTCTATGGCAAAAAATAACCGCTCCACAAGCGGGATACCAAACGGAACGCGCACGGTGATAGCCGTGCGCTTTTCGGCGTTGGGCGATGTGGCCATGACCATTCCCGTGCTTTACAGCGCGTGCATGTGCCATCGGGCCACCCAATTTGTGATGGTGACGCGCAAGGCCTTCACCGGCGTGTTCGTCAACAAGCCCGACAACCTTACGGTGGTTGGCGTCGACTTCGCCGACAGCCGTTATAAAGGCCCGATGGGCATGCGCCGGCTCATTGCCGACCTCGCCGACAGATACAATCCCGACACGCTCGTCGACCTCCACGATGTGCTGCGCACCAAACTCATGCGCCTGTTCTGCCGCCTGCGCGGCATCCGCGTGTCATCAATCGACAAGGGCCGCGCCGACAAACGCGCCCTCACAAGGCAATCGGGGAAAAAGATGAAGCCGCTCACCCCTTCCGTCGAACGCTACCGCGACACCTTCGCCCGTGCCGGCATCGCCGTCGACATGTGCTTCCGGAGCATATTCGGCGACGGCCGCAAAGGCGACCCCGCGCTGTATTCGGCCGTGGCTCCCGCCGAGCGTCCCGCCGGGCAGAAATGGATAGGCATCGCGCCATTTGCCGCCCACGAGGGCAAAATCTACCCCCCCGGCAAGATGGAGCAGGTCGTAGCCATGCTCTCGAAGCGCGGCGACACCCGCATATTCATATTCGGAGGAGGCGGCCGGGAGAAAGAAATTGCCGAAGCATGGGAAAGCAAATATCCGGCCGTGACCTCGCTGTGCGGCAAACGCCTGGGATTCGGCGTTGAACTTTCGCTGCTCAGCCATCTCGACGCGGCGATAACCATGGACTCCGGCAACATGCACCTGGCCTCTGTGGCCGGGGCCACCACCGTGAGCGTCTGGGGAGCCACCCACCCCTACTGCGGATTCACCGGCTGGCGGCAATCCGACGACAACATCGTGCAAGAGCCGCTTCCGTGCCGCCCCTGCTCCGTGTTTGGCAACCGCCCTTGCCGTCGCGGCGACTACCTGTGCCTCAACGCCATCACTCCCGACGCCATCTACGCCAAAGTGGCCGAAATCATAAATGCAGGAACACATTAGGAACACAAGCCTCCGGCTTGTGTTCCTGCAACATTGTTACAATTTGCAACTTTTTCAAATCTTTTCATTGCAGAATATTATATTTTTTCATACTTTTGCGACATAACTCCCCAAAAGTCATCAAATATTCATAAAATATATTCTGCTTATGAAAAAATTATTACTCTCCTGCATCGCCGTTGCCGGAACTTTCTCCGCGCTTTCCGCTCAGTCTGTGGCACATGGCTACCAGATGGGCGACGAGAATGGACAATTCGGCTTCATCTCTTTCTCTGTCGACAATTTCGCCAATCCCACCATAGACAAGCGAGTCTACGGCGACAGCCACGTTTCGGCCGGCGAATGTGTCGACGGCCTGTACTACACATTCGAGGCTTTTGCCGACGTAATGGGCGGCATCTCCGCCGGCGACTACAAAATCTACGATGCCGAAGATTTCACCCTCGTGAAACATGTACCGTCGTACGATACAACCTGCCGCGTGGTGGACATGACCTACGACTACACCACCAACACGATGTACGCCCTGGTCGAGAACGCAATTTCTACGTCGGCAATCACCTCTACATCGCTTAATATCGTCGACCTCGCCGACGGCACGTGCTACCCCGTAGGCCCGACAGGCGAACTCAAAGCCATCGACGGCTACGGACGCGAAGTCGACGAGTCGCTCATCACCCTCGCCGCCGACAAAGACGGCAACCTCTACGCCATGGGCGGCTACCGCCAGTTCTACAAACTCGACAAACTCACCGGCGCGGCCACAAAAATCAGCGCATCGCAGCACTCTATCTCCACCGCCGACGCCTTCCAGTCGATGGCTTTCGACACCGAGGGCGTGCTCTACTGGGCGCAGACCCATCCCGACTACGGCTACTTCCTCACCATCGACCCCGCCACCGGCGTTGCTTCCTACATGGCCGAGGACCCCGACCCGTCGACAAAATGGAAAAACGAAGCCAGCATTCTCGGCGCAAACGCCGAGGTGACCGGCCTGTGGTTTGAAAAACCGTTCGACGCCACCGCTCCCGCCGCTCCGGCCGACGTCAAGGCCGTGCGCCGCGACGGCACAGCATCCACAATCGACCTCACATGGGCCCTCCCGGCCAACGACCTCGCCGGCAACGCCACCGCCATCACAGCCATAGCCGTCTACCGCCTCGGGAATGCCACACCCCTGGCCACCCTTGCCGCCGACGCCACTTCCTGGACCGATGCCAACGCCCCCAACGGAATGCAGACCTACATGATATGCGCCCTCAACGGCGACAAGCACGGACGCGGAGCCTTGGCGCAAGTATTTGCCGGAGCCGACATGCTTATGCCCGTGGGCAATCTCACCGCCACAATCGCCAATGGCGAGGTAACGCTGGCCTGGACTGCCCCCACCGCCACCGAATACGGAGGATATGCCGATTTCGACAACATCACCTACCGCGTGTGGCGCATCAAGGGCAACAATGAAATCATGATCAACGGTGCCGTGGCCGCAACGTCATATACCGACGCCCTCACCGAACCCGGCACATATTATTACAGCGTAGAGCCCGTAAGTTGCGGAATCACCGGATACGCCAGAAACACCGACCCCGTGACTTATGCGACAGCAGCATCAATCCCCTACTTCTCCGGATTTGAGGATGACCAGGACGGCTCGCTCTGGACTTTTGCCAACAACCACACCAACACATCCTACGGCTGGACCATAACATCCGGATACACCTCACAGCAGTACGACGGCAAATTTGCCCAACTCAAAAGTGAAGGCTCGTCAAACCCCTGCGACGACTACATGTTCTCGCCCGCCATCGAATTCACTCCCGGCACCTACACCCTCACCTATATGATGAACGGCAGCCTTTCCTCCGACGCCCATTCATGGGAAATATACCTTGCGGAGACTCCCGAGGCTTCGGCCGCACATGCCGTCGAGATAGAATCACATTCCGACGAAAAAGTCGGCAACGCATACATCGCCTCGCCCGCGGCCACATTCACAGTCGCAGAGGCCGGCAAATACCATCTCGCCTTCCACGGCACCACCACAACAACTTACGCCACCCTGAAAATCGACAACGTGTCCATCACAAAAGCACCGGCCTCAATCCCCTACGCGTGCGACTTTGAGGACGGCAGCGACGCCGACTGGACCATTGCCAACACCAACCCCCACGTGGAACGCACCGCCGGATGGGCCATTGCATCTGACGCCACATCGCCCCACGGCGCAAACATAGCCCAATTATATGTATACAGCGTGAGCGACGGCGAATACGACGACTGGATGATCTCGCCCGCCATCAACTTCGACGAGGCCGGCACATACACCCTTACCTACGCCGCAGCCGGCAAATCATGGGACAAGCACAAATGGGAAATCTGCCTTGGCACCGATGCCGGCGACAAAACCACATTTGCCACGGCCATCGCCTCACACGACCAGGCCAAATTCAGCGCATGGGCCGACTACACCGCCGACTTCGCCGTTGCGACACCCGGCATCTACCATATCGGACTCCACGGCCAGGGATGCGATGCCGTGACACGCCTCAATGTCGACAACATCCGCATCACCCGCGCAGCCTCCGACGGCATCTCCGACAGCATCACCGCACAGCCCGACGCCGTGCCCGTCGAATACTACAACCTCCAGGGCAAACGCCTCTCCGCTCCCCAAAGCGGCCTCATCATCGTCCGCTACTCCGACGGCACAGCCCGCAAGGAATTCATCCGCTAAAACAATCTGCCCCCATAACTCTCACCACGGCGCGTCTTACCCGACGCGCCGTTTTTGTAGTAACTCACGCCACCGG
>CANRZQ010000056.1 GCA_947644475.1 uncultured Muribaculaceae bacterium | reverse complement strand
TCGGTAAGCCGGAAGCCTTGGGGTGTCTGCACGCCTACTACGCGCGAGCGGTCGAAAGGCACCGACGAGCCGTCGGCGTCAATCTCCCGGAGCGAGTCGGTGACCGGCACCACGGGCACTGCCGCGGCATTTGCCACGGTTGCCTCGACAACGTGGCGCACCATGTCGCGTTTCACCACAGGGCGCGCGCCGTCGTGCACAAGCACTATGGCATCGGCCGGAGCGTCGGCGCTTATCGAGTCGAGGGCGTTTTTCACCGACTGAAAACGTGTATCGCCCCCCGAGACAAGACGGGGAGATGCGAAACCGGCCGACTCGCACATTTTGAGCCAGAGGTCGCGGTAGGCATCATTGACAACAACAATGAGTTCGGCGTCGGGAACTGCGCGCGCCATGGCAATCACTGCGTGCATCAGCACCGGACGGTGGCCGAGCATGCAAAATTGCTTTGGAAGGTCGCTGCCGAAGCGGTTTCCCCGTCCGGCAGCGACTATGATGATATATTTCTTCAAAAAATCTGAGTTTAAGTGTCATTAAGGACTTTAAGGATATTAAAGTCCTTAAATAATTAGTAGGCGAACATGGGGTAGCCTGCCATGGTAGCGTTTACTTTTTCGCGCACGGCGGCTATCACGGCCGGGTCTTCGGGGTGGGAGAGCACGGTGTCGATCATCTCTACGATCTCGCCCATAAGAGGGGCTTTGGCGCCACGGGTTGTGATGGCTGCTGTGCCAAGACGGATGCCCGATGTCTGGAAGGGAGAGCGGGAATCGAAGGGCACCATATTCTTGTTGGCAGTGATGTCGGCTTCAACGAGCACGCGCTCGGCCACCTTGCCGGTGAGGTCGGGGAATTTGGTGCGGAGGTCGACGAGGATGCAGTGGTTGTCGGTACCGCCGGAAATCACCTTGTAGCCCTTGTCGATGAGGGCCTGTGCCATTACCGCTGCGTTGTCGCGCACGGTGGTGGCATATTCTTTCCACGAGGGCTGGAGAGCCTCGCCGAATGCCACGGCTTTGGCAGCGATAACGTGTTCGAGCGGGCCGCCCTGCACGCCGGGGAACACGGCGGAGTCGATGAGTTGCGACATCATGCGCACCTGGCCTTTGGGATTGGTCTTGCCCCAGGGATTCTCGAAGTCCTTGCCCAGAAGGATGATGCCGCCGCGCGGGCCGCGGAGGGTCTTGTGGGTGGTAGATGTGACGATATGGGCATATTTGAGCGGGTTGTCGAGCAGTCCGGCTGCAATGAGGCCTGCGGGGTGTGCCATGTCCACCATGAAGATGGCGCCGATTTCGTCGGCAATCTTGCGCATGCGGGCATAGTCCCATTCGCGGGAGTAGGCCGAGGCGCCGCCGATGATGAGTTTTGGACGCTCGCGCAGTGCCACTTCTTCCATCTGGTCGTAGTCGACGAGGCCGGTTTCAGCATCGACGTTATATTCCAGAGCCTGGAACACGAGGCCGGAGAAGTTGACGGGGCTTCCGTGCGAGAGGTGGCCGCCGTGGCTGAGGTTGAGGCCGAGGAACTTGTCGCCCGGTTTGAGACATGTCATGAACACAGCCATGTTGGCTTGCGCGCCCGAGTGGGGCTGGACGTTGGCATATTCGGCATCGAAGAGTTGCTTGATGCGGTCGATGGCGAGTTGTTCGGCTTCGTCCACCACCTGGCATCCGCCATAGTAGCGGTGGCCGGGATAGCCTTCGGCGTATTTGTTGGTGAGGCACGAGCCCATGGCTGCCATCACGTCGTCGGAAACGAAGTTTTCGGAAGCGATCAGTTCGATTCCTTTTTGCTGGCGCTGGTGTTCGCGCTCGATGATGTCGAAAATTGCTTTGTCGTGAATCATATCGTTAAAATATAATGTTTGTCGGTTTGTTGGATAAGGCCTATTTTTTCTTTACGGAGAAGCCGAATTTGCCTAATTTTTCGCCAAGTGCGAAATATCCTCCGTGGCAGTAGGCCATAAGCCCGGATGAAGACAGGTCGAACGCCCCGGTTTCAGGGTCGATGTATCGATCGTCGGCTATCACGTTGAGCACATCGGCCACAAACATGTCGTGGCTTCCGAGGTGCACAATTTCCTTTACGCGACATTCGATGCACAGCGGCGACTCCTCCACATAGAAACACGAGGCTTTGTGCCCGCGCACGGGAGTAAGCCCCGTTTCGCGCCATTTGTCGTAGTCGCGGCCTGAGCGTACGCCGCACCAGTCGGTGGCGCGTGCCATGGCCTCGGTGGTGAGGCAAATGGTGAATTCCATCTCCTCGCGGATTATATCGTAGGAATACCGCTCGGGGCGCACCGATATGTAGAGCATGGCCGGGTTGGTGCAGATTGTGCCTGTCCATGCCACGGTAAAGAGGTTGCGCCGCTCTTCTGTCGAGCCGCAACTTACAAGCACCGCAGGGATGGGATATACCATCGTGCCCGGTTTCCAGTCTACTTTCATGCCGTTAGTGCAGCTGGGCCTTGTCGCCCGATACGGTGTGATTGCAGTAGTGGCAGCGTATTGTCACCGGCTCGCGCGACACCACGTGGAAGCGTGTCGCCATAGGCTCGTTGTTGGTGATGCACTTGGGATTGGCGCAGCGCACTATGTCGGTGATAGTGTCGGGGAGTGTCACCGGGTGCTTCTCCACCACATTGTAGTCGCGGATGGTGTTCACCACGGCAGTCGGAGCCAAAAGCGCGATGCGGTCGAGCGTGGCCTGGTCGAACTCCACGTCGGCCACTTTTATAATGCCTTTCTTGCCGAGTTTGCCCGATTCAAGATTGTTGCCGATAGTCACGGCCGTGCCCAGAGATTCAATCCCGAGGATTCGTACGGCCTTGAACAGCACGTCCGACGGTATGTGGTCTATGACAGTGCCGTTTCGGAGGGCGGCCACGGCGAGTTCTTTTTTGCCGGTCATATTTCTAAGTATAAAGTATGAGTTATAAGTTATAAGGTAGCCCGGGAACTAATTATTCATTCGTCATTTCCTCCGGCTTGATGCCGAGGGCGCGGCAGATTATGGCTTGGCGGGCATAGAGGCCGTTGCGGGCCTGGTCGAAATAGTAAGCCTTGGGGTTGGCGTCCACGTCGTAGGATATCTCGGTGATGCGTGGCAGGGGATGGAGTATGCGCAGGTTGTCCTTCGAGTTGTCGAGCATCGAGTTGTGCAGGTTGTAGAGGTCCTTCACGCGCTCATATTCCATGATGTCGGTGAACCGCTCGCGCTGCACGCGCGTCATATATATGATGTCGGAAGAATTTATCACCTCGGGCGAGAAATCCGTGGTCTCGGTATAGGGTATTCCTTTCTCGTCGCAGAAACGCTTGTACTCGTCGGGCATGGCCAGTTCGTGGCAGGCCACGAAATTGAATTTCGGACGGAAATACTGCATCGCCATTATCAGCGAGTGCACGGTGCGCCCGTATTTCAGGTCGCCCACCATCGTTATCGTAAGGTCGTAGAGCGTGCCCTGCGTCTTGTATATCGAATAGAGGTCGAGCATCGTCTGCGAGGGATGCTGGTTGGCTCCGTCGCCGGCGTTCACCACCGGCACGTCGGTCACCTCCGAGGCATAGCGCGCAGCACCTTCCAGGAAGTGGCGCATGATTATGATGTCTACATAGTTCGACACCATCTTTATCGTGTCGTGGAGTGTCTCTCCTTTCGACGACGACGATGTCGAGGCGTCGGAAAAGCCGATTACGCGACCGCCGAGGCGGTTAACCGCTGTTTCAAAACTGAGGCGTGTGCGGGTCGATGGTTCAAAGAAAAGCGTTGCCGCAACCCGTCCGTCGAGGATTTTCGAGTTGGGATGCCGTTCGAAATACTCTGCCGTTTTCAGAAGGTCGAGAATCTCGTCCTTGGTAAGGTCGGCGATTGATACAAGGCTGTTGGGATTCATTTTTGCAGAAAGAATTTCGCGGAGTCATATCCGCATTGCAAAGTTACGCATTTTTTTGAAATCCCATACAAACTCGCTCAAAAAATAAAGCATGTGTTCGGCAAAAACAATCGTGACCGTCAATTTCGTGTATTGTAGCGATTGC
Source organism: uncultured Muribaculaceae bacterium (assembly GCA_947644475.1). Lineage (GTDB taxonomy): Bacteria > Bacteroidota > Bacteroidia > Bacteroidales > Muribaculaceae > CAG-873. The sequence goes on along the minus strand of CANRZQ010000056.1, from coordinate 7,918 downwards.
GTAATTTTTTCCGCGTTAATAGCCGTGAATTTTTCATTAATCAAGTTTCGCAAGTTAGCCACGGCAAAGCCGTGATTCCTTGGGTAACCGGGTTTGGAGGCAGCATGCCGACAAGCCCGGTCTGTTATGATGGCCCAAAAGCACTGCGAAGCTGTGCCTCGCAACATGTTTAGCGTTATCGAACGCTTCGGCAGGCTACGCTCCGATACCGCGATTGATTTGCATTTGCACAACCCCGCATGTCGGCTACGCCTCCATACGGGGTTAACCAAGGAGCCACGGCTTTGCCGTGTATAATACCGTGTAGTCTTGGCTATCAGATGTATATACGTGCGAAACTTGAATCATTAATTTTTCTTTCGAAAAAACACATATGTTATATGTATCGTTTTGTGGCGGAGCCACGGTCTTTCAGGTAACCCCGGCTTCGGCTGTGGGGGAAGTCAAATAGGGATGCCATGATGTGGCGGAGCCACACTCTAAATTATATACGGGAATATTTGATTTTTAACTATTATTAACATAAACTCCCTTGTGATTTTATAATAGAAATTGTATATTTGTGCACACCAAAATATTATCTTATGAAAAAGACATACCGCTCCCTGCTTTTTGGCCTTGCCTTAGCCGACCTGCCTATAATTGGTGATGGGGAGGATACAATGATGTCTATTTCGTAATGGACGGCTATCAATATAATAAAAATATGAAAGTTATACTTAATATTAAGCCTAATGAAAATATATAGAATATTGTTCTTCGTTTTAAGTTTCGTTGTTTTTGGCTGTGCAGACAATGATACGAAACGTGGAGACGAGCCAATACCGGCTCCCGCGCCAACTCCCGACCCGACCCCGGAGCCTACGCCCGATGATCCGCCTGTTGACTCGGGGTCTCAAACAGACTGGATTCCGACAGAGGTAACTATTGATGTGCGGGATTCCGACGGAAATTATTTATTTTCAGACGATTACCACGGTATGCTCGACTGTGACAATCTTTCGTCAATGATTTCATATACATACAACGGTGAGACAAAGCCATTGTATGATAATAAGCCGGAATCGCTCATTGAAGCGAAGTCGCCCAAGAGCCGTTATTTTATGCCAACGTTCTATGGTCTGTATGTAGATTATTATGCGTATGAATATCCTTGCATTTCTTTTGGAGAATTTGACGGTATGGAGAGCCATAATGAGGCTTTCACGATAAACTGGCCCGATGGCACGCACAATAAAATAGAATTTGCAGCGGAGGCGTGTAAAGGCTACGATTCGATTTTGGTGCGTGTCGACGACGGCGATTGGGAAAACACCATCAAAGTCACTTTTGTAAAATAAAAAAGTATTTGGCCGCTCCTTATGAAAAAACTGATTTATCTATTTATGTCTTTATTGATTGTCGGATGCTCATCTGACAATCATGGGCCGGTGGATGCCGACCCGTATCCTGCGCAGATTGCGATTAAAGTCGTTGACGCGGCAGGTAATGATTTGTTTTCAGAAGACTATGCCGGATGTGTCGACAAGGCGAATATTGCACAAAGTATTACATATGAATATGGAGGGAAAACGTATCCTCTGAATTTTGACTTGAAGCAGGATTGTCCGGAGATAGAGTCCGATAAAGTGCCTAACCTATATGTTTTTCATGGCCTGTATTTGCCCGCGTCGTGGGACGAGCCTGTATCCGGCCCGATGCTGTTTGGCGAGTTTGACGGCGGTGAAAATCAGCATGAGAAAGTGGTGATAAACTGGCCGGACGGCACTTCCAACACGGTGGAATTTAAATCGGAGGCCTTGCGCGCGCTTACAACGACCGAAATCTCTGTCGACGGTTCTCCGTGGCAGAAAACGTTCGAAGTGACATTCATAAAATAGTGCTACAAGCGCATTGTCGTTTTATTGATAAAAAAATAAAGCCGAAATGAAATATTTTAAATTTATATCGCTAATATTATTGCCTATTCTTGTAGGCTGCTCGAATGAGGATGACCCTTTAAAAGGAATGGATTGGGATGTTGTTCCCGCTCAGGTGACGATTGAGGTTAAGGATGCTGATGGGAATCTCCTGTTTTCAGATGCTTACCATGGGACACTTGATTGTGACAATCTTTCGGCGACTATTTCATATATTTACGATGGCAAAACTTTGCCGATGTATGATTGCAGGCCGAAATATTCAGTTAATGGAAAATCTCCCAAAAGTCGTTATTTTATGCCAACGTTCTATGGAGTATACGTCGATTATTATTCTGTGGAGTATCCTCAGATACGTTTCGGCGAGTTCGACGGTGTTGAAAGCCATAACGAAACTTTTGCAATAAATTGGCCCGACGGCACCCAAAGCAAGATAGAATTCACTTCGGAGGCGCGTAATCCCACTGGGTCGATGAGAATCCGTGTCGACGGCGGCGAGTGGGTCAATTCCACATCTATTGTTATCGTGAAATAATTAAAATTTCGCAAGATAGGCGGTGTGTTGTAGAATCTGCCAAATAGGTTGTTTTGATTTTTAATACATTGATTGTTGATTGCTGTTTTTTTGCCTGTTGGTAAATTGAGATACTGTGACACCTCGTTCATTGTTTAACCCGGTATGGGGACACATTCTACATGCTGGGTTGATTGTGGAGGTATAAGACATTGTAAAAAGAGCCTCGCGCATATTTGATATAATCGAACGCTCTGGTACGCTTTGCTCCAAATCTTGGAAATTAAATAAATATCAAAGTTCGGCGTATTAGGCATTAATACCTCATGTTGTTTCGATGTAAGATGATTTAACGTTTATTAATGTAAATATTTTTGCAATTTTATAATTAAAATTGTATATTTGTGCACACCAAAATATTATCTTATGAAAAAGACATGCCTCTCCCTGCTTTTTGGCCTTGCCTTGGTCGGTTGCTCGAATGATGAATTCGAGCCGGCTTCGCCTTTGTCGCAAAGTATGCCGGATGTCGCGGTTGATGCGGATGCGGGTTCTGCCGTGACAAAAGCCGACCTGCAAAATGTTGTGTCGATTTTCGGAAATGGCTCCAACGAAAATCGCGGTCGCTCTCAATCCGACAAGGATTACACACTCTCCACGATTTACGATTCCGAAGGCTGCCCGGCAATCTATGTTATAAACTATGCCGACAAAGGCGGTTTCGTGCTCGTAAGCGCGACCAAAGACTATCATCCCATCCTTGCCTATGCCGAGACGGGCAATTATGATGTGTCGCGCTTCATGTCCTCCGGCCTCGACGTCTGGGAAGAAAGCACCATTAATGCCGTAAAAGAATCCGCCTCTTTGCCCGAGAAAGAAAAAGCCGTTAACAATATCGAATGGCTCAAATATTCCGCAAAAACCAACGCCCCCATCCTCCGCGGCCCCGGCCCACACGAATATTTGACAGACGAAGAATACGAGGAATTGGTCTCTCTTTTTAAGGATGCTATTTGGGAGTTGCGAAATAAGCAGTGTGAGGTTCGTTACTATGGTTCCTGGGGTGGGGGATTGAGTGATAGTGAAATTCAATATGCTGAAAGCGTTGCCCAAAATGTATATTGGATGTATGAAGATATTTGGCAAGAATTCGCAACACTTGTTGTCTCGGAGGAAGTAGATGAATCGGAAACAAAATCTACTGTGATTTCTACATGGGATCAAGGAGAAGGATATAATGAAGCCTTTCCTATTATGGATGGGACTGATCATTATTTTGCCGGATGTGGTATTGTAGCAGTTGGGCAAATTATGAGATATTTCGAATATCCAACGAATTTGAATTGGTGGGGGATGCCATTGAATGAAGGTTCGATAGAGACTTCTAAATTTTTATTTGAAATAGCGAATGTAGCAGGTGTTGATAAATATTATGATTGGGGTACGCCAACCACAATTTACGATGCGAGAAAAGTGCTGTTGCATTATGGTTATTCAGTAAGTGACGTAAAAGCAGCAGAACAGGATGACATAGTTGCTTCTCTAAAAAATAATTCTCCTGTTTATATGTGCGGTCTATATATAAATGGATTTAGACATGCTTGGGTTGCTTCCAAAGCAAGGATTAAGACATATACCACAAAATATGAGGTGTATAATTTTAAGGCAAAGAAGCATTTTGATAGTGTTGGGACAATAAAAACATCTCCTTCCGCCGGAAGTGTCTATTTTTACTATAATTGGGGCTGGGGAGGCCATGATGATGGCTATTTTCTGATGAAGGACATAAATTATAATAATATGACTGTTTTACTTAATATTAGGCCGAAATGAAATATTTTAAACTTATACCAATTTTTCTAACCTTGCTATTTGCCATAGGTTGTTCCAGTGACGAGCCGGTGATTGATGATAAGCCGGCCGGTGAGGAGCAAGAAGGCATTCAGCCGGGAAATGAAAATCCGGATGATGAAATAGATATGGATTTATATCCTGTCTCGATTAATATAAAGATTGAGGATAGTGACGGTAATAATCTTTTCTCGGATGATTATCATGGCTGCCTCGATAAAGATAATCTTTTGTCAACAATTACGTATCTCTATAAAGGTGAGATTGCAAAAATCGCCGAATTTAATTCCGCCGGTTTGCATCAGATACCTTATGAGGCGGAATGGAGAGGTTTGTATTTAGATATGAATCCTAAATATTCCATGCCGCTGATAAGATTCGGCGATATAGAAACCTGGTCGAATTATGATGAAACGATAGCAATTAATTGGCCTGACGGAAGCACGAGCAAAATCGATTTTGAACTTAAAAGTACGGTAAATGATATAACTTTCAAAATCCGTGTCGACGACGGCGAGTGGGCCAATTCCACTTCTATTGTTATCGTGAAATAAAACAATAATTCAGTTGTCTGCTTATCGCGGAAAACTTATAAATGAATATCGTATGAAAAGGTTTATTCTTGCATTGCTGATACTGCCATTGCTCGTCAGTTGCTCCAACGACGAGCCGAAGCCACAGCCGACTCCGGAGCCAACTCCTGACCCCGATGAGGGTTGGGTGTGGGATTATTATCTGGCGGAAGTGGATATAGTTATAGAAGACGTGGATGGCAATAATTTGTTTTCGCCTGAATATCACGGAATTCTTGATAAGGAAAATCTTTCAGCCGATGTTTCGTATACATATCAAAACGCAACAAAGCCACTGGTGGAGGCTGGCGCCAGAGATGATTATTTTAAAAGCAGGGCTGTTGAGGCTAATTATTATGGTCTATACGTCTTTTACCTCGACCCTGCGGATTTTCCGAACGCATTGCCTCGGATACGTTTCGGCGAATTCGACGGTACGGAGAACCACAACGAGACGTTTACGATAAACTGGCCCGACGGCACACACAATAAGATTGAATTCACTTCGGAGGCTCGCAATGCCATCGAGTCGATGAAAGTGCGTGTCGACGACGGCGAGTGGGAAAACACCACCAAAGTCACTTTCGTGAAGTAGGAATATATGGACCCGGCAGGAACACAAGCCTCCGGCTTGTGGCAGTTTTTCACAAGCCGGAGGCTTGTGTTCCTGCAATGTTAGCGACCTGCCGACGGGCGGGTCGCTTGCGCTTTTTTTATGGCGGGAAAAAGCATGGCGGAAATTTTTCCCGGCATTTTGAGGGGCTATGTCGCAAAAATGTTGTACCTTTGCAAAAATTAACCGACATCTTAGCGTATGCGCCAGACTTTAAGCGCTGTCCTCGAACTGGAGGACGGCACACGTTTCCAGGGATATTCGTTCGGAAGTCGCCGCTCGACTTCCGGCGAGGTAGTGTTCAACACGGCTATGACGGGGTATCCCGAAAGTCTTACCGACCCTTCTTATGAAGGTCAGATTCTCGTCACCACTTTCCCGCTGCTGGGCAACTACGGAGTTCCCCCGCAACAGCAATCCGACTCATCGAATCTTAGCGCCTACTATGAAGGCGACCGCATCCATTGCCGCGCAATCGTGGCTCAGGACTACTCGTGGGAGCACAGCCACTGGCTTGCCGACCGCTCGCTTGCCGACTGGCTCGAGGCTCAGGACGTGGCCGGCATCTACGGCATCGACACCCGCGCCCTCGCAAAACATCTGCGCGAGAAAGGCTCGATGCTCGGCCGCGTGATAATTGGCGACGACCGTGCCGAAGATATCCCCCTATACGATCCCAACCGTGAAAACCTCGTGGCAAAGACTTCGTGCACCACTGTCGAGGAATATGGCGAAGGCGACAAGACTGTCGTGCTCGTCGACTGCGGCGTGAAGCACAACATCGTGCGGTGCCTTACGCGCCGCGGCGTAAAGGTGGTGCGCGTGCCCTGGGACTATGACTTCACCACGATTCCTTACGACGGCGTGTTCATCTCCAACGGCCCGGGCAATCCCGACTTCGCCGACAAGACGGTCGAGAACATCCGCAAGGCCATGACAATCGGCAAGCCCATCTGCGGCATCTGCATGGGCAACCAGTTGCTTGCCAAGGCAGCCGGCGCCACGACCTACAAACTCAAATATGGCCACCGCAGCCACAACCAGCCTGTGCAGCGCGTCGGTACGCACACTTGCTTCATCACTTCGCAAAATCACGGCTTTGCTGTCGACCAGGCCACTCTCCCCGCCGAATGGGAGCCGCTTTTCGTGAATATGAACGACGGCACAAACGAGGGCATACGCCACAAATCGAAACCTTTCTTCTCGGCCCAGTTCCACCCCGAGGCCTCATCAGGCCCCAAGGACACCGAATTCCTCTTCGATGAATTTATAGCCCTTCTCTAACTTTCAAACAAGATAAACCATCATGGAACCCCACAATATAAAGAAAGTGCTGCTTCTGGGCAGCGGTGCGTTGAAAATCGGTGAAGCCGGCGAATTCGACTATTCCGGCTCGCAGGCCCTCAAAGCCATGAAAGAGGAGGGCATCGAAACGGTGCTCATCAACCCCAACATCGCCACGGTGCAGACTTCCGAAGGTTTCGCCGACAAGATATATTTCCTTCCCGTCACTCCGTATTTTGTAGAAAAAGTAATAGCCAAGGAGAAACCGCAGGGCATACTTCTCGCTTTCGGCGGACAGACTGCCCTCAACTGCGGTGTCGAACTCCAACGCTCGGGCATCCTCGCAAAATATAATGTGAAGGTGCTCGGCACGCCCGTGAAAGCCATCGAGGAAACCGAAGACCGCGAACTGTTCGTAAAGAAACTTGACGAAATCGGCGTCAAGACCATCAAGAGCCAGGCCGTGAACACCATCGACGAGGCCATAGCCGTGGCTAACGAACTCGGCTACCCTGTAATCGTCCGCGCGGCATACGCCCTCGGCGGACTTGGCTCGGGCTTCTGCGACAACGATGCCCAACTCACGGCCCTTGTCGAGAAAGCGCTCTCTTTCTCGCCACAGGTGCTCGTCGAGAAATCGCTCAAAGGCTGGAAGGAAGTGGAATACGAGGTGGTGCGCGACCGCTACGACAACTGCATCACCGTCTGCAACATGGAGAATTTCGACCCGCTCGGCATCCACACCGGCGAAAGTATCGTCGTGGCTCCCTCGCAGACGCTTTCCAACGAAGACTACCACTACCTCCGCGCCCTCGCCATCAAGATTATACGCCATATCGGCATCGTTGGCGAATGTAACGTGCAGTACGCCTTCGACCCCGCGTCGATGGACTACCGCGTAATCGAGGTGAATGCCCGCCTGAGCCGTTCGTCGGCCCTCGCGTCGAAAGCCACCGGCTATCCCCTTGCTTTTGTGGCCGCCAAACTCGGTCTCGGCTACGGCCTTATGGACCTGCGCAACTCTGTGACAAAAGACACGAGCGCGTTCTTCGAGCCGGCCCTCGACTATGTAGTGGTGAAACTCCCCCGCTGGGACCTTGGCAAGTTCCAGAACGTGAGCCGCGAAATCGGCTCGTCGATGAAATCTGTCGGCGAGGTAATGGCC
>CANRZQ010000055.1 GCA_947644475.1 uncultured Muribaculaceae bacterium | reverse complement strand
CGAGCCGTGCGTCCCTACACTTAAAGTATTAACTTCCTTTTGTGACATACTTATAGTTAATAATTTGATTAGCTGGAAAAATTAACGCTCCGTTGGGGTTGCGGAGCGTTTGGTATAGGTATGGGTTGAAATATCAGAATATCGGGAATGTGGAGGATGAATATACGTATTTCTGCTCGAATTCCTGCTGGCTCATCACAATCATCAAGATGCCTTGAATAAGTGTGATGATTCCCCAGAATCCGCAAGTCACGAGCGACAGCAGGATGCAGATGATGCCGCCGGCGGTCTTTCCGCAGTAGAAATACTGGATGCCAAACGTGCCCAGGATTATGGCGAACAGCCCTGCGGCGAGACGGCTCTTGCCGCTTGTGCCGGTGTCGGAGAGCGAGTCGAAGCCGGTGCCCGGATGGGGCGGGGGAGTGTTGAGCGGGTGGGTGTTGATCACCTCCATCAGTTCGGGAATGGTGTAGGCCGGAACCCATGCGGGCATGCCTTGCGCCCAGACCTGTGAATTGGGATTGAGGCCGTAATTAACGAGGGCCTCTTTCGACATAGGGCCGACTTGCTGCCCGTTATATACAATGTAATATTCAGTCATAAGATTTAAAATAATGAGTTGAGAGTGGAGTTAATTTTTTGCAAATATAAATAATGTATTCGGATTATAATTGAAAAATATCGGAAAAAATGCGTATTTTTGCACTCCCGAAACAAATCTGATAAAAAATAGTGTAAAAAATGGAAAAGACAGAAGACCCGATGGCATTCGGAGTAGCCGTGGAGCGGATAGATTTAAGTGCGGAGGAAATGAAGAAGAGACTCAATCCCGAGGAGCTGTTGCTTTTACCCACCAAGAACCTTGTCCTGTTTCCCGGAGTGACCACCTCGATTGCCTTGCGCAGGGATTCTTCGGTGAAAATTGTTGAGTATGCCGAGAAGCATCGTTTGCCCATAGGCGTTGTGTGCCAGCGCGATTCCGACGATGACGAGCCTACCATACGCAAGGGGCTCTATCCTTATGGAGTGGTGGCCGATGTGATAAAGTTGCTCGAACTGCCCGACGGGCAGAAGACCATGCTTGCCGTGGCCCGCGATCCGTTCAGGATATTAGGCAAGAGCAAGACGCCGAAGAAAGTGGCGGGAGCCATTACGGCACGGGTCGAGATGCTCGAGGATTATTTAAGGCCGGACGACACCAAGCGCGCCGAACTCACTCTGTCGGCCGTGGTGAAGACTGCCAACAAGATGTCGGCGCAGATGACCGACAGCCCGTTCTCGACGATGATGCTCACAATGGACGGCAATGCCGATGTGGCGTTGAACGTGAATACAATGCTGACGCATTTCCCGGAGGACCCGTCGGTGAAAATGCCGCTTCTTGCCGAGCGCGACATGTTCAAGCGTGCCGTGGGCCTCTTGGGCCTGATAAACAAGAAAGAGCAGGAACTGGAAATGACCATGGATATCGTGCGCATGACCAAGAGCGATATCGACGAGATGCAGCGTCGTCAGTTCCTTACACAGCAGGTGGAGACAATACAGCGGCAACTTTACGGCGATTCCGACGATGAAATCGACGCGCTCGAGCAGAAAGCCGCATCCATTGCGCTTCCCGAGGCGGCACGAAAAGCCTTCGACAAGGAACTGGCAAAATTGCGCCGTCTCAACGCCACTACCCCGGATTATGCCGTAAGTTACAATTATATAGAGACATTGCTCGACTTGCCCTGGACCGAAAAGTCAGACTGGGCGTCGACACTCGAAGATGCCTCCGAGATACTCGATTCCGACCATTTTGGCCTTGAAAAGGTGAAAGAGCGCATCCTCGAGCAACTTGCCGTGATAATGCACAATCCCGACGGCAAGTCGCCGATAATCTGCCTGGTTGGCCCTCCCGGAGTGGGGAAGACATCGCTGGGCCGCTCGATTGCCGCCGCTCTTGGCAGGGAATACCAGCGTGTGTCGCTTGGCGGCCTGCATGACGAGGCCGAACTCCGCGGCCACCGCCGTACATACATCGGGGCCATGCCCGGGCGCATCATGGAGGCTATGAGACGCGCCGGGAAGAAAAATCCCGTGCTTGTGCTCGATGAGGTCGACAAGATAGGCTCCGATTATAAAGGCGACCCGGCCGCGGCGCTTCTTGAAGTGCTCGACCCGGAGCAAAACTGCCATTTCCACGACAATTTCATCGATGTGGATTTCGACCTTTCCGACGTGCTGTTCATAGCCACGGCCAACACAACCAAGACCTTGGCCGCGCCGCTGCTCGACCGTATGGAGCTGATAGACCTCTCAGGCTATCTGCAAGAAGAAAAAGTGGAGATTGCGCGTCGCCACCTTCTGCCGCGTGTTGCCGCCGACCTCAATATCGACGAGGATGCCATAAAGATTTCCGGCGAGGCGCTCGACTCCATAATAGAAAACTATACGTCGGAAAGCGGCGTGCGCCAACTCGAGAAGCAGTTGGCCACGATAGGGCGCAAATACGTGCTGGCCATAATGAGCGGCAAGGAATTTCCCTCGCCGGTGGAAAAGGCGCATCTTCACGACCTGCTCGGCATGCCCCTTCGCAACCACGACAAATACGAGGGCAACGAGTTCCCGGGAGTTGTCACCGGCCTGGCATGGACACAGGTAGGCGGCGAGATCCTTATGGTGGAGTCGTCGCTTGCCGCAGGCAAGGGCGAGCGTCTAACGCTTACGGGCAACCTTGGCGATGTGATGAAAGAATCGGCCACCCTCGCGTTGCAATGGGTGAAATGCCATGCCGGGGAACTCGGCATCGACCCCGAGAAATTTTCCAAAAACGACGTGCATCTTCACTTTCCCGAAGGAGCTGTGCCAAAGGACGGCCCGTCGGCCGGCATCACGATAGCCACATCGCTTGTGTCGACATTCACAGGACGTCTCGTTCGCCCGCGTGTGGCCATGACCGGAGAGATAACCCTGCGCGGACGCGTGCTCGCCGTGGGAGGCATCAAGGAAAAGATATTGGCCGCCAAGCGAGCCGGAATCACCACTATAATCCTCTCGGAAGACAATCGCCGCGACATCGAGGACATCGACCGCCGGTATGTCGACGGGCTCGACTTTATATACGTCCGCACCGCCTCCGATGTGATTGCCAACGCCCTTATATAAGGATAAGGTATAAGTTATGATGTAGGAACACAAGCCTCCGGCTTGTGAAATTAAGCCACAAGCCGGAGACTTGTGTTCCTGCAAAATCCCTGCAAAAAGTGATGAGGCCACCCGGCCTTGTCACTTTTTTTGAAAAAAATCTGATTTTGTTGTCACAAAAGCGGCGGAGAGCCGTCTTAATAGTGAATCGACAAAAAAACAAGAGCAATGACAGCCGAAGAATTCAAATCCACAATCCTTGCCAATTACCGGAGGATGTATGCCGCGGCGCTGGCGATGCTTGCCAACGCCGACGATGCCTCCGATGCCGTGCAAGATACCGTGACAAGGCTGTGGGAGCGGCGCGAATCGCTCGGCGACGTTGATTCACCAGCGTCTTTCTGCATCAAGGCCATAAGAAACGCCTGTATCGACAGAATCCGCAGCCGCCAGGAGGCAAATGTGCCTATCAATGCCGACTTCCGGCATCCGGCATCCGCCGAGCAGGCCGACGACGAGGTGTCGCTGCAAATGTCGCAGTCGGCAGTCGAGCGGGCCATAGCCACACTCCCGGCCCCGCAGCAGCGAGTGATACGCCTGTCGGCATATTCCTGCTGCACCAACGACGAGATAGCCGCGCAGACAGGCTTCTCTGATTCAAACGTGCGCCAACTGCTTAGCCGGGCGCGCAAGACATTACGAAATCTCCTCTTAAATAATAACGCATTATGATCGACCAAGAACGCATATCAAGAATCCGGCGGCTCCTCGACCGTTTCTACGACGGAACAGCCACACCGGAAGAGACAGAAGAACTTTCCGCGCTTTTCGCCGAAGGCAGCCTTCCGGCCGATCTTGAGGCCGAGCGCACGGTGTTCGGCATGATGGCAGAGCCGGATGCCGATGGCATCGAGATTCCATCAGGTCTTGAAGACAGCCTCATGGATATTATGGCAGAGCCGCGTCCCGGGTTTCTGTCCCGTTTCCGCCCATGGGCTATCGGAGGCGCCGCAGCCGCGGTGATTCTCGCCCTTATCACGGTGATAAAATCGCCGAGCGACACCGAGCCTTTCTCCGTAGGAGAGATTACGGCCGAGGTGGAGAAAGGCGCCGATACGGCACGATGCGACACCGTGGTGGTGCATCCGGGGCATATTCCCGATGTGGAGCCGGCGCCGCTTTTGGCCGAATCCGGGCAAGAGAGCCATGCGCAGCCAAAAGCCGAGGCTCCCGACCCTTATACCGAGATTACCGACCCCGACGAGGCCGCACGCATAGCCGCCGGACTGCTGTGCATGGTGTCGGAAAAAATGCGCTCGTCGCTCGACAAGACAGAAGAAGTTGCAACATCCCAAATAACATCAGTACAAACAATTTTATCAAAACTCCAATGAAAAGTATAGCATCAATAATCGTGGCGCTCCTCGCCATTGTGTTCACTGCCGGTTGCAGTGCCCAGAAACAGTTTGCCGACATCGCCTCCAACGACGACGTGACTTCGGTCTACATCGGAAAGACAATGCTGAAAATGGCCGGTTCGGTAGGCGGAGATTTCTCCGACGACATCGACATCAAGGCCATGATAAACGACCTGAACTCCATCGAGATACTCACATGCGAGAAGGCCTCCGTGGTAAAGAAAATAGCCCCCACCATCGAGAAGCGCATAGCCACGCTCAACGCCGACGTGCTCATGGAGGCCAATGAGGACAACGAAAACGTGATAATCTACGGCACTCCCGACCCTCAGAACGAAAACAAAATCTCAAATCTCATTATCTACACCCGCGAGCCTGGCGAACTCAATGTGGTGGTGCTCAACGGCTCCATCGACATAGCCCAGGTGTCGGCAATGATTGCGAAAGAGAATAAAGAATAAAGATTAGAGAATATTAGGATTTGTTAAAAAATCGATAGGCAAGTGCGGTGCGCCGGGAGGCGTGCCGCATCGCCGTATGGATTATTTTTGACAAAAATACGCTAAGACTTTACTTGTATCCATATTGTCAATTGGGTATTGACAAAAGTTCCGCGCCTACTGCACGAAGTTCATTGAGTATCGCTTCCTCTCGCTCCTTTGACGGCTTTTTTGTGCCGGATATGTATTGTGCCAACAAACTTTGCGCCATGCCCAATCGGCGAGCTATGGCAGATGCGTTGAGTTCGGGATGGCTCATAAAAATACGATAGAGCCGGCTTACAGGCTTCTCATAGAAGAATCCTTCATAACTCAAATCTTCGTCTATCTCATCCCATCTTATTCCAAAATGGGTGAGTTCAAAATTCTCACGCTGCTCTTTTGTCGCAAATTTCAGACGGGGCAACAGATCAAACTCATCATTCGCCTCACGTCCATCCTTAGTACGAATCCATACGGCAGTATCAGTCAGCCATACCTTTTCTATGTCATCTCTATTCATGACTGTTATTTGTATTGGTTAAAGAATTTGTTCCAATGCTCGGCGATTATCTCTTGGTTCTGTTTTATGGATATTGAATTACACTGCAAATATAGGTAATTATTTTATTACCCACAGATGTTCGGCGAAAAAATTCATGGTCGGAGCATGAAATTTATATAAGATTCCTAAAAGCCTGCGGAATAAAGGAATTTCCGCACGCGTATTTTAACATTTTGGCGAATATTATCAACATGTTGATATCGCCAAGCCTATGGCGGATATTGTCCTTGTCTGTCCTGCGGAAATCGGGTATGGAGAAGGCAAAATAAATGAAAGAGCCGTGTTCACCACTAATGATTTTTGAAGGGAAATACAATAAACAGGCACGGAGCGCGTTAATATAGACATATTGTATCAATTTGGAACCAATCAGAGTGAAACTCCGTTTTTTGAAATTAGCGTTTGTCGTCGTGGCGTTGCTCGGATGCGCCGTGGCATCAGGCGCGCGCAGTTTTAACGATAAATTACTCAACCGTCCGTATGCCGACCTTCGCCGCTGGCATCTCGGGTTCTCGGTGGGCGTGCACACGCAAAATGTGATGTTCACCCACAATGGCTTTGTGACCGACGACGGCGAGTCGTGGTTTATGGAGCAGCCGTCGTATTCACCCGGCTTTTGCGTCAACGGCCTTATATCGTTTCGCCTGAATAACTACTTCTCGTTGCGTTTCACTCCCGGCATGTATTTCGGCAACCGCGATGTGCGCATGCGCGAGGTCAACACCGGGGCGGAGGAGAGGCAGAATATAAAGTCGGCTTATGTGGTGCTTCCCGTCGACCTCAAATATGCTGCCTTGCGCTACCGCAACGCCCGTCCTTATCTTGTGGGAGGGATTATGCCGGCGTTCGACGTTACGAAAAAGAACAGCGACATATTCAAGTTCAAGTCCACCGACATGTACCTGTCGATAGGCTTCGGCTGCGACTTCTACCTTCCATATTTCAAGTTGATTCCCGAAGTTAAATTTTGCTTCGGCCTGGCCGACATATTGCAGCACGACCGTCCGGACCTTGCCGACGACCCCGGCAAATATAAGTTCACGCAGTCGCTTGCGAAAGCAACGTCGAAAATGATAGTATTCACCTTTTATTTTGAATGACACATTTCATGGGACCCGGCATCAGGAAACTTACAATGCGAGTGGGGGCGGTTGCGGCGGCTATCGTTGCCTTTGGCGCGGGACGCGCCGTGGCGCAGACCGACGCGCAGCTGTCGCAATACTATGAGGTGACGACATTTTACAACCCCGGCGCGATTGGCGACACCGACCTGCTCCGAATCCGCGGAGGCTCGCGCCTGCAATGGGTGGGTATCGACAATGCCCCCAAAACCTTTCTCGGCACGGCCGACATGCCGCTCAAACTCATGGGCAAGCGCATTGGTGTGGGCCTGGTTGCCGCACAGGAAAGCCAGGGCTTGTACAGTTCGCTGAACATAGCCGCCCAGGTGGCATATAAATTCCGCAAATTCGGCGGAGAATGGTCGGTGGGCCTTCAAATCGGCATGTACGACCAGAAGTTCAAAGGCTCCGAGGTGTTTATTCCCGACAACGACGATTTCCATCAGGGCAGCGACGAGGGCATACCCATGCAGGATATTCACGGCATGGCCCTCGACCTTGGCGCCGGCATATGGTATCGCCGCAAGAACTTTTGGGCCGGCCTTTCGTGCACACATCTCACCTCGCCCGTGATAACGATGAAAACCGACGGATCGGAGTCGTCGGATGAAAAAAACTTCGAGTTTCAGGCCAATCGCACGCTTTATTTCATGAGCGGATGCAATATTCCGATAAAAAACACGTTATTTGAATTGATGCCGTCGGTGCTTGTCAAATCTGATTTTACATTCACCACAGGCGAAATCAACGCCCGTTGCCGCTACAACAAATTCCTGTCGTTCGGCGTGGGCTATCGCTACGACGATGCAGTCATAGCCACGGTCGCGGCCGAACTCAAAGGCTTTTATCTGGGATATTCCTACGACTATTCCACCTCGGCCATAGCCAAGGCATCGTCGGGAAGCCATGAAATATTCTTGGGCTACTCGCTCAAACTCGACCTCTCCGACAAAAACAAGAACAAGCATAAAAGCATCCGAATAATGTAACTTATATATGAAGATGAAGAACATAAACCATATAATCCTCTCCTTCGCCGCGGCAGCCACCATGGCATCGTGTGCATCCGGCACGCGTGGAAGTTCGGCCGGCGGAGAAGTGACCGGCGTTGGCGGCACCTCCTGGGCCGAGCCCACTCCTTACGGAATGGTGCTGGTCGACCGTGGCTCCATGGCCGTCGGTGTCAACGAGGCCGACAGCGCATGGAATCTTGCCGCTGATGCCCGCGGCATTTCTGTCGACGGTTTCTGGATGGACGAGACCGAGATAACCAACGGCAAGTATAAGCAATTCGTGTTCTGGGTGCGCGACTCCATTATCCGCGAGCGCCTCGCCGACCCCGCATACGGAGGCAACGAGGAATTCAAGATAGAAGAAGACAAGGAAGGCAATCCCGTGAAGCCCCACCTCAACTGGAACAAGCCGATACCCTGGCGCAACGCCAACGAAGACGAGCAACGTGCCATCGAGTCGGTCTACCGCACCAATCCCATAACCGGCGTGCGCGAACTAGACCACGAGCAGATGAACTTCCGCTACGAGGTGTACAACCACACCGAGGCCGCCAAGCGCAAGAACCGCCTGAACCCTCGCCGCCGTGAATACAACACCGACCGCCCCGTCCCGACAAACGTGCCCATGATTTCGAAAGACACGGCATATATCACCGACGATGGCGAGATAATCCAGACCACCATCACTCGCGGCCTTACCGGGGAATTCGACTTCCTCAACACCTATATTGTGAACATCTACCCCGACACCACGGCCTGGGTCAACGATTTCGAGAACGCATATAACGAGCCTTATGTCCGCATGTATTTCGCCCATGGCGGCTACACCGACTATCCCGTGGTGGGCGTGAGCTGGGAGCAGGCCAACGCCTTCGCGGCATGGCGCACGCTTTTCCTCCGCCGCTCGCTCGGCAAGGACGGAATATATGTGGAGCCTTACCGCCTGCCCACCGAGGCCGAATGGGAATATGCCGCCCGCGCCGGTGTGAACGAAAATAAATATCCCTGGGAAGGCGACCTTACCCTCAGCGAGGACAAAGGATGCTTCTATGCCAACTTCAAGCCGCAGGAAGGCAATTTTGTGAAGGACGGCCACGTAATCACCTCGCGTGTGGGCACATATGCCCCTAACGATTTCGGCCTTTACGACATGGCCGGCAACGTGAGCGAGTGGACATCGACGGCATTCACCGAGTCGGTGGGCAAACTCACCTCCGACCTCAATCCCGAATACCGCTATGACGCCGCTCCCGACGACCCCTACAAGATGAAGCGCAAGATCGTGCGCGGCGGCTCGTGGAAAGACGTGGCCCACAATATCCGCTCCGACCTCCGCATGTGGGAGTATCAGAACGAGCAGCGCTCATACATAGGCTTCCGCTGCGTGCGCTCGCAGATAGGTTTTGCCAAAGGCACAAAATCGAAAAAATAAATCAAAAAATACTTAGACCAAATGGGAAAAGTACAGCAATATCGCAAAGGCATATCCGGATTCATCGCATCGGAGAACGGCCAGCGCTTTTTCAACTTCGCATATTCAATCGGCGCTGCCATCGTGATCTGGGGTGCCCTGTTCAAGATACTCCACCTCCCCGGCGGAAATATGCTTCTCTCCATAGGCATGGGCACCGAGGTGCTTATGTTCGTGCTCACGGCTTTCGACCGTCCGCCAAAGGAATACAAGTGGGAAGATGTTTTCCCCGTGCTCGACAGCCACTCTGAGGAAGACCGTCCGGAGTTCCGCGGCGGCTCCGGCGTGGTGATAAACGGCGGCGGCGCATCCGTGCCGGGTGCCGCACAGGCTGCGCAGGCTCCCGTGGTGCCCGCATCCGACCTCTCCGGCGCTTCGGCCCAGTATCTCGACCAGATGAATCAGATGGCGGCCGAACTCCAGCACCTGCGCGAGACCACGGCGCAACTCAATCAAGTGTCCGACGTGCTTCTCCAGTCATATGCCGCCATTACGCAGAATTCAAACGATATCTCCGCGTCGTCCACCGGCTATGTGGAGCAGATGCAGGCCCTCAACCATAATATAGGCGGCCTCAACACCATATATGAGATACAACTTAAAAGCGTAAGTTCGCAACTCGACGCCATCGACCGCGTCAACCGTGGCATCAAGGAGATACGCGACATGTTCGAGCGTTCGGCCGCCCAGTCGGCGCAATATTGCGAGGAGACCGAGAAAATGGCCCGCTATATGCAGCAGCTCAACAGCGTGTACGAGAAGATGATCACAGCCATGACAATAAACATGCGCCCGATGATGCCCATGCAGACTCCCGGCGACGCTACGCAAACCACAAATTGATTCACCCCCCCCGTGAGTCAGACTGAATATCGAAAAAAGAATCTATAAATAAATGGGATCTAACAATACAAGGCTGTCACCGCGTCAGAAGATGATAAACCTGATGTATATCGTCTTGACTGCCATGCTTGCCCTCAATGTGTCGAGCGATGTCCTCGATGGATTTACACAAGTCCACGATGGCCTTAACCGCTCAAACACTAATGTGGGCAAACGCAACGACGTGATTTACCGGCAACTTGAAGAATTTGCCGCCACCAACCCCGACAAAGGACAGTCGTGGTACGACAAGGCATCCGAGGTCCGGAAAAATACCTCCGCCCTGTATGCTTATGTCGATTCGGTGAAACTCGCCATTGTGCGTGCTGCCGACGGCAAGGACGGCGACCCCGACAATATCAAGTCGCGCGACGACCTTGAGGCCGCTTCCGTGACCATGCTTTCCCCTTCGACGCTTCGCGGCGAGAAACTCCGCCACCGCATCGACGATTACCGTTCTTATATTACCGAACTCCTTCCCGACTCGCTCAAACGCGCGAATATATCTGCGGCATTGTCGACCGACCCGATTCTTCTCAAAGGCACTCTTACTCCACAGACGTGGGAAGAGGCGCAGTTCGACCAGAAGCCGGTTGTGGCCGCTGTGACCCTGCTCACCAAATTGCAAAACGACATATTATATGCCGAAGGCGAGGCTCTGGCCACGCTTTATTCGCAAATCGACGCGGGCGATGTGCGTGTAAATGAATTGAACGCGTTTGTAATCCCGCAGTCGCGCATTGTGATGCGTGGCGGAAAATATCAGGCCAACATAGTGCTTGCCGCCGTCGACACTACGCAGCGTCCCGAAATTTTCATAAACGGCTCGAAACTTGCCAACTCCAACGGCATTTACGAACTTGGCGCCAATTCTACCGGCACGTTCGACTATAAGGGCTACCTCGAGGTGCAGCACGGCGACGGCTCGACAACACGTCATGATTTCGCCTCGGCCTACACGGTGATTGAGCCTATGGCCACCGTTTCGGCCACGATGATGAATGTGCTCTATGCAGGTATCGACAACCCGGTGAGCATATCTGTGCCCGGTGTGCCTATGTCGGCCATATCGGCAACGATGACCAACGGCAGCCTCACGCGTTCGGGCGACCACTGGGTGGCCCGTCCGGCCACAGTGGGCAAAGAGGCGGTGCTCACCGTCACTGCCAATATCGACGGCCGCTCCACCACGGTGGCCAACTCCACATTCCGTGTGCGCAAATTGCCCGACCCCACGGCATACATCGCTTTTACCGACCAGAAAGGCAACGTCGACCACTACAAAGGAGGCCGTCCGTTTGCAAAGACACTCCTTATGCAGGCTCCCGGTCTTGAAGCCGCCATCGACGACGGACTGCTCGACACGAAATTCAAGGTCTTGGGTTTCGAGACAGTGTTCTTCGACTCTATGGGCAATGCCATTCCCGAAGTGAGCGACGGCGCAAATTTCTCACAACGTCAGAAACAATCGTTCCAGCGTCTTTCGCGCGGCAAACGTTTCTATATATCCCGTATCCGTGCAATTGGTCCCGACGGCATCACCCGCGACCTCTCGCCCATGGAAGTGATTGTAAACTAAAAACAAGAAATCCAGCGATATGAAACTTATATCCCGATATACATTTGCGGCATTGCTTCTGGCTGCCGTAGCGTTCGACGGACAGGCCCAGGACCAAAGTTCGAACTCCGGCGTGCGTCGTCGTGAGGCACGTTCCGAACGAAACGCAAAGGCACAGGCCGGCGTGACAGATCGCATGCAAAATTTTTATGACGCCGACGGCAGTTCAATCGGAGACGCCGATGTGCAGTGGATGCGCGTGATTTACCGCCAGATCGACCTTGAAAAAGACAAGAACGCGCCGCTCTATTTCCCGGAAGAGCCTGTCGACGGGCAGGAAAACATGTTCCGCATCATCATGCGCCTTATGGCAGAGAATCAGATTCCGGCATATGAGTATCTCGACGGCCGCGAAATATTTTCCGACCAGTACAAGGTGAAGATGCGCGACGTACTCGACCGTTTCCATATCCTCTACACCGAGGGAAAAGGGTCGACCGAGAAGAAT
>CANRZQ010000054.1 GCA_947644475.1 uncultured Muribaculaceae bacterium | reverse complement strand
CCCTCAAATATTACAAGCAACTCGGCGGCATCCGCGCAATCGAGAAAATCGACCTCGAAAAGGCCGCAATCCTCTACGATGCCATCGACGACAGCAAAATGTTCACCGGCACCGTAACCGATCCCGCCGACCGCTCCATCATGAACGTTTGCTTCGTAATGACTCCCGAATATAAGGAACTCGAAGCCGAATTCATTGAATTTGCCACAGCCCGCGGCATGGTCGGCATCAAGGGACACCGCTCGGTGGGCGGCTTCCGCGCATCGCTTTACAATGCCCTTCCTGTCGAGAGCGTACGCGCCCTCGTGGAATGCATGAAGGAATTCGAAGCAAAACATTGATAGCCCCGACAGATGAAAGTACTCGTTGCAACCGAAAAGCCTTTTGCCGCAGTGGCCGTAGAAGGCATACGCAAAGAAATAGAAGGAGCCGGATACACCCTCGACCTGCTCGAGAAATACACCGACAAAGCCCAGTTGCTCGCAGCCGTGGCCGATGCCGACGCTCTTATCGTGCGCTCCGATAAAGTCGACGCCGAAGTGCTCGACGCCGCACGCCAACTCAAAATAGTGGTGCGCGCCGGAGCAGGATACGACAATATCGACCTCGCCGCCGCAACCGCACACAACGTATGCGTGGAGAACACCCCCGGACAAAACTCCAACGCCGTGGCCGAACTCGTGTTCGGCATGACCGTAATGGCCGTGCGCAACATGTATAACGGCACTTCCGGCACCGAACTCAAAGGCAAACGCCTCGGCATCCATGCCTTCGGGCAGGTAGGCCGCAACGTGGCCCGCATAGCCAAGGGTTTCGGCATGGAAATATCCGCCCTCGACCCCTACTGCCCCGATGCGGCAATTGAGGAAGCAGGCGTGCGCCCCGTCCACAGCGTGGAGAGCCTCTACCGCGACAATGAATTCGTGTCGCTGCATATTCCGGCCACAGCCGAGACGCGTGGCTCGGTAGGCTACGACCTTATCACCCTTATGCCCAAAGGCGGCGTGCTCATCAACACCGCCCGCAAGGAAGTGATCGACGAAGACGGCCTCACACGTGCCCTCGAAGCCCGTCCCGACATCAAATATGTTGCCGACGTGCGCCCCGACTGTGCCGATGTGCTGATGGAACGCTTCCCCGGCCGCGTATTCTTCACACCCAAGAAAATGGGTGCCCAGACAGCCGAGGCCAACATCAACGCCGGCATCGCTGCTGCGCGTCAGATCGTAGCCTTCCTCCGCGACGGCATCGACCGTTTCCGTGTCAACAAAGCATAATCCGCCTTATTATAAAATGAAATCAGCGGCTCCGCCCGGAGCCGCTGATTTTGTTTTATATCCTTGCCGGGCCGACGGCATGGATTTTCATTGCATCCGTAGACGCGCTTCCTTTCGGAATGTCTTGCGGATTGTGCGCCACTTGGGGAATATCGCAAAAGGGCGCAGGGTTCCGTAACTCAATGCTATGGCCACCAAAGACGATATGGCGGCAATGAGCAGCCATCCATAAATCTCTTTCATGGACACAATCAATGCGTGTTGCTGGACTGCCCCATATAGTTGGCCGAGGGGTATGTGGATGATGTCGGCATTGAAGTCGGTAAGACGTGCCCCGATGAGCGAGGCGTTCTTTGCCATTGTATGACGCAAAAACTCTCCGATAAGAGCGGGGCCGAGTGTGGCGCCCATCACTGCTCCGGTAAATCCGTTTACAGTCAGGGCCTGCGGGAATACAAAGAAATGTAGTCCGCTCTGGACTATTGAGGTAAGGAACACAATGGAGATAATCACCGATGCAAAGCCTCGTATAAAGAGCGGAAAGAAAAGCATCTCTTTTTCAACACCGTAATCTATCATGAAATAGAACCAGCCGAGATATATGGCAGCAAAGGCAAATGCTATTGCTGTCATAGTCTTATATCTCCACTTATGCAAGGCGAATGTGAAATAAGTAAATGCACATCCGACGGCGATACCGGCAAACACATACCAGTTGAGGTCGATAAGATTGGTCTCGTCAAAACCGAGAATTGCCGCTGCGTAACTGTGCTCAAACACATGTTCGGTGGCCATAAGCGTGAAGAATACCAGATATATCAAGGTGGCCCTTATTACATTGCGGTTTGTCAAGGCCTGAAAAGATATGTAGGGATGATGGAGGAATGAGGCCCGCCACAGATTGATGGCAAGGCATACAAGGCCTAAGATTGTCGCTCCGGCAATTTCCTCCGCGTCCCACCAGTCGTAGAAATTCCCGTAAACGCAGATGAATGTGAAGCAAAGCATAAATACGCTCCATAGGGCGGCTCCTATCCAGTCGATGCCCAGCAATGGAATCTGCATGGGACCCTTCACCGGCTTGACAAGTATGAGCACCATCGCCATCATAAGCACGAGCAGGCCGCTCATTATCCAGTGCATATATTCCCATTGAGCGAAGAATGCGGTGTAGATGGTTGCTATGCCGCTCAACTGGATTACTCCGTCGACAACAAGATAGACATAGCAGAAGAATATTGCCATGTCGCGCACCGGAGTGAGCCAAAGTTGAATTGTCGAGTTGCACACAAATGTGGCCCACATGCGGAACCAGCCGGCGACAAAGCAGGTGGCTACGAGCAGGGGAACGCTTGTCGTATTGGCGCAAATGAAATTCGCGGCAATAAGAACCGCTCCGCATACAAGCAGCCCAATCCGGTTGGAGAATCGGAATTTGAGCCGGAACATCACGGCGAAATTGATAGACATTCCAATCAGCGACGCATATCCCGCCATCAATATGTCTTCTTGCATAAGAGCGGTGGTGCCAACCATATCGGTGGCTGCGGCAAGGTATATTCCGCCTGAAAACTGAACTATCAGCACAAAGAAGATAAACAGCCAGGGCTTTAATCTGCGCGGCACATAGTTCGGAACGTCGGGTATGTCGAAAGGGCCCTGAGGCCCGTGCCAGTCTCCCATATCAGTATTTCACCTCACATTCCACATTCATGCCGGCGCGGAGAAGGTTGAGGTCGGCATTATCTGTCAATTCAATTCTAACGGGTATGCGTTGGCGTACCTTTACAAAATTTCCTGCCGAGTTGTCCTGTGGAAGCAGTGACAGTGCTGCTCCCGTTGCGGTGGATAATGAGACGACCTTGCCTGTAAAAGTCTTGCCCGGGATGGCGTCAACCTTGATTTCAACCTCGCTGCCGGGGTGAATATGCTCCAGCTGGGTCTCCTTGTAGTTTGCCGTGATCCATACCTCCGAGCCATCTACAATATCAAGGAGTGTCTGGCCCGGCTGTACGAGTTGGCCTATCTGTATCTCCTTGCGCGAGGCATAGCCGTCGCACGGGGCAGTTATTACGGTGTACGACAGATTCAGTTCCGCAGTTTCGAGCAATGCTTTGGCGAGTTCAATCCCTGCGTCATTCTGGGCGACGCGCTGGCGGGTTTCGGCAACTACCGATGTTGTTGCCGAACGTTGCCGGGCAAGCATCTCATACCGTGCTTTCTTTGCCTTGTAGTCTGTTTCCGCTCCGTCGTATTGCTGACGTGTGACAGCGTCTTTCTCCAGCAGTTTGCGATAGCGTTCAAGGTCGACAGCGGCATTTTCCATCAGCACCTTAGCCTCGGCGATTGAGGCCTCGCTCACAGCCACATTTGCGGAAGCGACACCGACGCTGCGGTCGGCGACAGTGCGTCCGGCCAGGGCGTTCTGATAGTCGGCGTTGGCCTGCGCCACGCGCAAGCGCATGTCTGCGTCGTCGATTATGACAAGAGTGTCGCCTTTCTTCACCGGTTCATATTCCTTGAAACGTATTTCCTTGATGTAGCCCTGCACACGGCTGTTGACAGGCACAATCTGGCGCTGAACCTGGGCGTTGTCGGTAAACTCCACATTGCCTAAATGGACAAACTTTGATGCCACCCAGATGCCGGCGGCAATGATTACTGCGAGAGTGATGATATAGGAGAGTATCTTTTTAGTACGGTGTTTCATATTTTTCCTGAGGTGAACAGAAGTTTGTAATAATAGTAGATTATGTTGATGCGGGCGTTGACAAGTTGCTGTTCTGAGTCAAGTTTCGAGTTGGCGGCATCGAGCATATCCGTTATGAGAGCCATGTCTGCGGAATAGCGGGTGGACACGGTGTTGTAGTTTCTCTCTGCGAGTTCAACGCTTTTCTGCATGGTGTTGAGTTCCTCGTAGGATTCAAGATAGCGGATATAGTCGGCCCGGACAGCGAGCTCGGTGTTCTCACGTGCGGCTGCAAGTTCATCAGCGGCGAGCACTGTGGCAGCCCGGCTGCGCGACATAGACTTGTTGGTCTTGAACAGCGATGAGATATTGTAACTTACGCCGACACCTACGTACCAGTAACTCAGATTGCGGTTGATCGGAGGCACCTCCACCAGGATAGGCCCGTCGATGCTCCACCCGGCCTGCAATCCTATTTTGGGAAGACGTTCTGAGCGGGTAAGGTCTTCCGCTTTACGTGAAATGTCGACCTTCGACTGCGCCAGCCGGAGCACGGGCGAGTTTGCCGTAGCATCTGTCTGCCATGCTGCCTCGGTTTGGGCAGGCAGCGACATGTCGAGGATGGCCGGGTCGGGCAGTATCACCGTGCCTTGCGGCAATCCGGCGATAGTGACAAGATTGGTGTTGAGTATGTCGATTGTGTTGTTGATTTTTACAAGTTGCAGTTCAAGGTTAGACACAAGCAATTCATAGCGGGTAATGTCGTTCTGCAATACCACTCCTTGCTCATGCCGGGCCTGCATTTCACCGAGCACTTTCCTCGCCTGTGCTATATTGTTTTCCACGACTTCCCGCAGATTTGTGTACTTGTAAATGTCAAGGTAAAAACCGGTGAGTTGGAAGCGGATGTTGTCGCGTTGCAATTCCGTGGCATAACGTGAGGCTGTAAGTTTAAGTTCGGCGAGTTTGATGCCGGATGTAATTGCGCCGCCGGTATATACAGGCTGGTTCACGCTTAGCGACAGGGCATTGCCGTAATGGGGTATAGGGGCTTTCTGATAGTCGGAAAAATTTCTTTTAGTAGTAAAGCCGTCGCCTATGTAGCTGAAAGAAAGGGAAGCATTGATGTCGGGCAATCTGCCGGCACGGGCTACACTTATCTCTCGGTTGGCTTCCTCCTCAGCGGAAAAAGAGGGGCGTAACTGCATGCTGTTTCTTTCAGCGCACTCAAATAACTGTTCAAGCGTTATTACCGAAGGGTTCTGACCGAAAGCACACACCCCTGCGCCCATCAGAACTGCGCCGAGCAGCCCTGTGAGCAATCGTTGATTGTTCATAAAAAACGGGGATAAAATGTGAAAGAATTAAAATGAGTTGCTGTCCGTCAATCTCCCGACGGTATGCAACCGTTCTGAAATCAAATCAGATTTAGAGCGCGGCTACGCCTGCCGTGCTCTTCCATTTTTCCTTGAAAGCGTAGTTCTGCACATACGCTATTGCAGCGTTTATCGCTATATCTTTTATACTCATTTACACACCGCTCTTTGTGAACGGCACTGCAAAATTACAAAAAAAATCGCAAAAACCACTTTACCCGAGTGTCAAAAATTATGCCTGCGCCCGGCCGTGAGGTGCCTATTTTGCTGGCTGACAGACAAATGACGGCAAGAAGCATTATGCGCTCTTGCCGTCATTTTTTTATCTGTCCCGGTCTTTTATCTGCGTCGGCCGTGGCCTCCCTTATGCGGTTGCATAGGCTTTGCATCCTCGGTGAGTTTCAGTTCGGTGCCATTGGAGAGTTCCACCTCGTATCCACCACGCTTACGGGAAATCTCCACTATGGTCTGCCCTTTGAAGTTTGTGTCCACATATTTGGCTATGGCTGTGGGGACTATCGCCGATGGTACGGAAGTGCCGCGGGAAGCCTTGACTTCTTTCCAGTCGCCTTCGGAGGTAAATTCCACTTCGGCGCCGCTCATGAAATCGACCTCGTACTCCATGCCCCTGCGGCCGTTGTCTTTTTCAACTTTTCTCACCCCGTCTTTTGAAAAGTATTTGGTGATGAAAGTTTGAGCCGCTTTTGGCAACTCGGATTGGCTGATTGGTGTACCGGCAAGCATTGTCGCCGATAATGATGCCGCGATAGTGGCGAGCATCAACAATAAGAATTTCTTCATTTGCAGTTATTTTATTTGAATTATATTGTTCAAGTTATTGAATACAGGGATATACTTTCTTCCGACAGGAATTGGGCGTGGAAAATTATGAAGATAAACAGTCCTGTTTGAAAATCTTTCAATAGACGGAATCGATATTATAAAAGACCTGTGTATTCTCACAAAACAGTCATCGGGAAGCATGGCTTCAATTTCCTTCATTGTAATCTGAGATACAACTGTGGGCATATCCTTTCTGAAAATCTTTACATAGTTGTCCATCGCCTCTATTACTATTACATCGTTTAAGTTTACAACTACGTTTTTATGCTCCGCTTTCAGGGTGATACACCTGGTGGAAGGCTCCGTGTTTTTGTGCTGAATGAATATCCCGGCTTTTGCCATTGCCTTTTCAAAGCGGGGATAGAAAATTGGCTTGTGCAGAAAATCCACCGCATCCACATTGAACCCGTCGAGGGCATAACCGGCATATGCCGTAGTAAAAATCAGGCATGAGCCTTCCGGCAACTCCTTGGCCAAGGTCACACCGTTGTGTGAGTTCATTTCAATATCAAGGAAAACAATATCAGGGTTGGTAGCCTTGACATAATCCATGCCCGCGATGGGAGATGTGAAACATTTGAGTTCAATCCCGCCATGCCTATTGCAATATTCCATAATGATGCTTAATGCAATCGGCTCATCATCTATTGCCACACACTTAATCATACCGACAGATTTATGCAAAGTTTCACACGATAAAATGTCCCGTCGCTGTCGCAGGTCATCACATGTTTTCCAGGATAAAGAAGTTCAAGACGCTTGCGGCAGTTTTCAATGCCCATATGTTCGCCTATCCGTTTCACAGGAAATATGCGGTTGTCAGTGGAAAATTCCAAATTTCCGTTTCGTTCTTTTATAGATATTGAAATTATGCTTTTCTCGACAGGAGATATTCCGTGCTTGAAACAGTTTTCAACAAAAGTCACCAACAGCATAGGTGGGATTTGCAGGATGTCGTTTTCAATGTCGATATTCATTTTCACGGAAGTCATCTCATTTAGCCTCAATGACTGCAAGGCGACATATTGCCTGATATAGTCGGCTTCCTCCGATATGGCGACAAAATCCCTCATTGATGTTGTATGTATATAACGGAGCATTGATATGTACTTTTCCAAAGACTCCAATGCCTTGCCGTCGTGAGTAAGGAAAAGTCCGTATAAAGAATTAAGGGTATTGAACATGAAATGAGGCTTTATTTGCGCCTTATACAACTCAATCTCCGCTTTATCTCGCTCGGCTTCCACGGCTCTGCGGCGGGCCTTCTGTAAATTGGCCTGCGTCAGCAGCCCTATCGCAAAACTGAAAGCCTCGACAATCATGAAGAGCGACCAAACAGCCTGCTGGTATTGCTGAATCGATGGGAATATCCTCACTATGCCCTCGTCGTGGACATTGGGCTTGGGTATATACAGGCTGATTTGTGTGAGCATGTAAGTAATTCCAAATGAGCCCAAAATCATAACAATTCCCGCCCAGCGGCTTTTCTTTGCGCGGAATAACGCCGGAACGGTGAATATGCGGTTTAAGAAATACAGCGCGTAGAGCCAAAAGCCAACAGTAATGACATACCATTGGAAATTGTGGAACCACCGTTCCACCGGAAATATCATCACCATAACCGGCAATACAATCAGGCAGAACACGAGGTCTATGTATATGGACACATTCTTCATGTGACAAATGCGTTGGAATTACAAATGCAAAGTTAATGCTTTTATATCTAATAGAGTGTGTGATTGACAGCCGTTCGCCACCACATCTGCGCAGTTAGTCATTTTCTAATAAGACGGCTATTCCCGACTAAGGTTTAATGACTTAAATTTGCTTCAAAATCCAAACGAAACATGACAGTAAAGACATTCATAGACCGCCCTATTCTTGCAGGCGTAATTTCAGTGCTGATAGTGATTCTCGGAATTCTCGGGCTTGTCCAGCTGCCGATTGAGCAGTTTCCCGATATCGCGCCTCCAACAGTAAGGGTTCAGGCATCATATACGGGTGCCAACGCTGAGACAGTGATGAAAAGTGTGATTGTGCCGCTTGAAGAATCGCTGAATGGAGTGGAGGATATGATGTATATGACATCTACCGCGACCAATACCGGAACAGCCTCAATCACAATCTATTTCAAACAGGGCACAGATGCAGACATGGCTGTCGTGAACGTGCAAAACCGTGTTGCCTCCGCACAGGGTCTTCTTCCTGCTGAGGTGACAAAGAGCGGTGTGACTGTGAGAAAACGCCAGAACAGCACTTTGAAGTCGATAACATTGTATAGTCCAAATGACACATACGATTCAAAATTCCTGACCAACTATATGAAAATCAATATCGAGCCACAGATTTCCCGAATAACGGGCGTGGGCGAGGTAAACATTTTCAGTGCGGAATATGCCATGAGAATATGGCTTGACCCGGCCACAATGTCACAATATGGATTGGTCCCCGCGGATATTGACAAGGTCCTTGCCGAGCAAAACATCGAGTCTCCTACCGGAACACTCGGGGCTGAGTCTATGAACACGTTCCAGTATGTATTAAAATACCGTGGGCGATATGAGGATGCCTCCGAATACGAGAATCTGGTTGTAAGGGCTTTGCCGGATGGAAGTGTTCTGCGGCTTAGGGATATAGCGACTGTTGAACTTGGCTCGGTCAATTACGCTATGATCAGTGAAACCGACGGGCATCCCGGAGCCAATGCTATGATTGCCCAGACCGCCGGCTCGAATGCCAATGAGGTGATAAAGGAGATAGACAAGACTCTTGATGAACTCAGGGACGGGCTGCCCTACGGAATGGTCCTGACCGATATTTCAAGCACAAAAGACTTTTTGGATGCTTCAATCGCAAAGGTTATAGAGACATTGATTATTGCCCTGATATTGGTTGTGCTGGTGGTGTATTTGTTCCTTCACGATTTCAGAGCCACTTTAATACCGGCGTTATCCATAATTGTATCCCTTGTCGGGACTTTTGCATTTATATATGCCGTAGGGTTTACATTGAACATGCTCACGCTGTTTGCCATTGTGCTTGTAATCGGTACGGTGGTTGATGACTCCGTGGTGGTGGTCGAAGCGGTGCAGGCTAAATTTGATGAAGGAGAAGATGACGCTTATCAGGCGACTGTTGCCGCAATGGGCGGACTTTCAGCGGCATTGATTACCACGACAGTTGTGTTTATGGCAGTGTTTATTCCGGTATGCTTTATGGGCGGAACTTCCGGCACATTCTATAAGCAATTCGGTTTGACCATGGCTGTTGCCGTTGGAATATCTCTTATAAATGCAATGACACTATGTCCGGCATTAAGTGCCTTGCTGATGCGTCCGGGAAAGGGAGCATCTGTAAAATCATCCTTTGCAGATCGCTTTAACTATGCCTTTGACAAATCATTCACAACCGTAACAGCCATGTACAAAGGTGGCGTTGTGTTTTTGTTCAAAAACCGCGGGATTGTAATTGCTTTGTTCGCCATTTCCGCAATCGGTTTGGTATGGTTGATGTCCACTGCTAAAACAGGACTTGTGCCACAGGAGGATATGGGCACTCTCAGCCTGAACATACAGGTCGCGCCCGGCAGTAACCTTGCGGAGACAGAACGTGTTATGGACGAAGTTGAGGACGCTATCAAGGATATACCTGAAATAAATATCTATTCACGGGTGACAGGAAAGAATGCCCGTCACGACCAATCGGCATCGGCAGGCTCTTTCAGCATCAGGCTGCGTGATTGGAGTGAGCGTAAAGGCGACGGGCAAGACATCAATTCCGTAATCCGTGAAATATACAGGCGCACCGCCTCCATATCGTCGGCTCAAATCAGAGTGTCCCAATCGCCGATGATTTCCGGATATGGGACTGGCAGCGGTTTTGAACTCTATGTGCAGGATCGCTCAGGAACCACGACCGATGAGTTGCTTCGGGTTACACGCGCATTTATCGACTCCTTGAATATGCGTCCGGAAATTTCGCGGGCATACACAACATTTGACACCAAGTATCCGCAGTATATGGTAGAGGTGGATGCCGTGAGGTGTCTTCAAATGAATGTGTCTCCGTCGGATGTCCTCTCTACTTTATCCGGATATGTGGGAGGCAGTTATTCTTCCAATCTCAACAGATTTACCAAATTGTACAGGGTGATGGTCCAGGCCGATCCGGGGAGCCGCCTTGACACGGAATCGCTCAGAAGCATGTTTGTAAGGTCGGCGTCGGGGCAAATGGCTCCGATTGAGAATTTTGTTACATTGACAAGGGTTTATGGCTCCGAGAGTCTTTCCCGGTTCAACCTGTTCCCATCGATATCTGTATTTGGTGAGCAAGGAGAGGGATACAGTTCGGGCGAGGCTATCAATGCCATAAAAGAAGTGGCGGGAAAATGCCTGCCTTCGGGATTTGGATACGAATTTGGAGGAATGTCAAGGGAAGAATCATCAACGGGTAATACCACCGTAATTGTCTTCAGCATTTGCCTTGCGTTTATATATCTTATATTATGTGCTTTATATGAAAGCCTGACAGTGCCTTTGGCCGTGATAGCGGCTGTGCCTATGGGCCTGGCGGGAAGTTTTCTTTTTGCCCGGTGGTGGGGACTTGAAAACAATATCTACATGCAGATAGGACTAATCATGTTGATAGGATTGCTTGCCAAAACAGCAATCCTGCTGACGGAATATGCCACAGCGCGAAGAAAAGAAGGGATGGGACTTGTCGCATCTGCAATCTCAGCAGCAAAAGCACGTTTCAGGCCAATCATCATGACCTCTGCGACAATGGTGTTCGGCATGTTGCCGCTTATGTTTGCATCAGGAGTTGGGGCCAATGGCAATATTTCAGTTGGAGTCGGGACGGTTGGCGGATTGCTCTTCGGCACACTCGCGTTGCTTTTTATGGTTCCTGTTTTCTTCGTCATATTCCAATATCTCCATGAACGCATTATACCCAAAAGGAGGGTAAAAGCGATGCAAAAATAATGATATTGATTATTGTGTCCATCGGTATTGGATACATTCGCCCTCGATAATATGTCGTCTGCCATTTTTTTGAAGGGGCGGACGATTGTGTAAACACATAGTTCATAGTGTATTATGCAATCAAGTACCAACATTTAGGTATTTTTTGCCTTAATTAACCTTCCGAACTTTGCAGTCTAAAACAGATATATTCATGGCAATTTGGAAGAAATATTTAGTGTGTTTCATTACAATGTTTTCAACGGCGGCAATATCTTATGCTGCCGGTGACAAAGGTATGATTTCAGGTAAGGTTCTATCTCTTGATGGAGAGCCGATAGATTATGCGACGGTGTTTCTAAAAGGCACTTCGCTATCTTGTTCTACCAATGAAAAAGGACTGTATCACATATCGGCTCCTGCCGGTGATTACACGATAGTCTTTTCTTCGGTCGGTTTTGAGAAACATGAAGCAAAGGTGAAAATCAAGTCCAATGAACGCGAGAAGCTGAATGTGAAATTAAAGCCCGCCACTCAACTTGCCGAGGTTATAGTCGTTGGAAACCCTCTCAGCAAAGTTAAAAACTCGGCATATAATGCCACTGCTGTCAATACCGGAGAATTGAGGAATACTACAAAGACCCTGAGTGAGGCCTTGAATAAGGCTCCCGGCATGAAAATCAGAGAGAGTGGGGGTGTCGGATCTGATATGGCTGTGACAATGGATGGTTTCAGTGGTAAACACGTCAAAGTGTTTATCGACGGCGTTCCACAGGAAGGCGTTGGAAGTTCTTTCGGATTGAACAATATCCCGGTCAATTTTGCCGACCGCATTGAAGTTTATCGAGGCGTAGTTCCGGTAGGCTTTGGAGCGGATGCCATAGGTGGTGTAATAAATATAGTGACTCCACGCCGCCAAAGGCGATGGTTTGTTGATGCGTCGTATTCATTCGGTTCTTTCAACACCCATAAATCGTATGTCAATTTCGGTCAGACCCTACGCAATGGGTTCAAATATGAAATAAATGCTTTTCAAAATTATTCTGATAATGATTATTG
>CANRZQ010000053.1 GCA_947644475.1 uncultured Muribaculaceae bacterium | reverse complement strand
GTACAGCCCGGTTTATGTCGATGGGCGGCGCCTTCACCGCTCTTGGAGGCGACCTCTCGTCGCTCAACCAGAACCCGGCCGGCATCGGTGTCTACCGCTCGTCGGAAGTAGGAGCCACGCTCGACATCAATTTCCAGAGCACCAAGACCGACCCGGCTTTCGACGGATTCCGCTCGAAAGAGTCGCAGACCAAGGCTTACTGCAATAACTTCGGCTATGTAGGCACAGCCTACCTCGGCGGGGCGATGCCCACGTTCTCTTGGGGCGTGACGTATAACCGCACAGCCTCTTTCGACCGCCTGTATTCAGGCTACAATCCGTCGACCGACGTGTCGCTTTCCGACTATATCGCCGCTTACACCACAAACGATGCCGTAAACTACACCGACATGGACTTTGCCACGGGATACAACCCTTATCTCGATTCGGGCATCGACTGGCTGAGCACGCTCGCATATAATTCATGGATGATTAATCCCACCGGCCCCACCTCATATCAGGGCCTGTCGGGCAACGGCACTGTCGGCGACGCGCTTTTCAATGTGCGCGAGCGCGGCTACATCGATGAATACAACATATCGTTTGGCGGCAATGTAGAGAACATTGTGAACTGGGGTATCTCTTTCGGCATCACCGACCTCGACTACACGCGCCTTACCTACTATTCCGAAAGCATGGAAAATGCGCTTATCCCGAATGCCACGGCTGAGCAGCCTCGCGGCGACGCCGGCTTCGATATGTCGAACTACAAGCATATTTCAGGTTCGGGGTGGAACATCAAGGCCGGCGTAATCGTGAAGCCCATCAATGAATTCCGCATCGGTTTTGCCGTGCACACCCCCACATGGTACCGTCTCGACCAGTCGTATGAGGCAAGCGTCGACTACTCCTACCTCAATCCCGCTCTTGCCGAGGACCGCAACAATCCTTTGTCGGGCAGCGAGAACACCGAGAACGCCTTCCGCCCCTGGCGTCTTAACTCGCCTTGGAAAATAATGGTGGGCGCAGCCGCTGTGATAGGCTCGCAGGCTATTGTCAGCCTCGACTATGAATACGACGCATATGGCTCGATGAAGACAAAGACTCCGCGCTTCGATTCCTACGGCTATATCAGCTCGTTTGAGTCCAACGACTATCTCAACGACGATATTTCCAACTATTTCAAGGGCTCGTCGATGATACGCCTCGGTGTTGAATACCGCGTGACTCCTCAGTTCAGCCTCCGCGCCGGTTATAACTATCAGACTACCAACGTAAAGGCCGACGCTTACGACAACAATATCGAGATTTTCACTTCCGGCACTGATCCGAGTTATACCTTCGATAAGGATATGTACTCCATATCGTTCGGCCTCGGCTACAAATACAAGGCATGGTATATCGACGCCGCCTATGTCTACCGCCACCGCGAGTCGAAATACTCGGCCTTCACATCCTACGGCGAATTTAACGCGCCGTCGTGGAAAGTGCAGGACAACAATTCCTCGCTGGTGCTCTCCACCGGTTTCAAATTCTAAAATCAACATTGCAATCGCCCCGGGCAGCAACTGCCCGGGACGATTGTGTAATTTTTAATGCCAATGCGAATTACATCTCTTATTCTTGCATGTGCAACAGTGGCCTCGGCATATGCCGCCCCGTATAAAGTGTTGCATCCCGCCACCGACCTCGATGAAGGCGCGGTGGTGTATCTTGTTAATTACGACACAACCGACAAAATTGACTCTACACTGGTAAACGACGAGGGCGCAGCCTTGTTTAAAGGTGAGATTGACGAGCCTGTGATGGCCCGCATCATTGCATCCGACGGCTCGCGCCTCGGCGATCTTATCCTTGAAGACGGCTCGATCGCCATCAGCGAGAAATCGCGTCGCGCGGTGGGCTCGATGCTCAACGACCGGTTCAATGCGTTTGTCGACTCGCTCAACTCCATTGCCGTTACATACGACAGCGCCACCGAAGATGCCGCCCGTCAGGCAGTCATCGACCGCTACAATGATTTCGCTCTCGCCACTGTGGCCGAGAACTCGGACAATCCCGTGGGATATTATGTGTTCATGAACATTGCCTCGGGCTGCTTCCCCACGCTGCCCGAACTGAACGCATATCTTGCAAAGCATCCCGAACTCGCATCGTACAAGCGCGTGCAGCGTATGGTCGACTCCATGACAAAGAAAGACAATACCTCAGCCGGCAAGATGATGACCGATTTCGAGTTCACCGACCATGAGGGCAAGACACATCGCCTGAGCGACTATGCCGGCAAGGGCCGCTACACGCTTGTCGATTTTTGGGCAAGCTGGTGCGGGCCGTGCATCCGCGAGATTGCCGTGCTCAAAGAAATCCAAAAGCAATATGCCGACGCTCCGCTCGACATAGTAGGCATCGCCGTGTGGGACAAGCCCGAAGATACTCTGCGCGCCGCCACGCGCCTCGAAATTCCGTGGACCGTGGTGACTAACGCCCAGAACGTGCCCACCGATGCTTACGGCATCCTCGGCATCCCCTGTATAATCCTTTTCGGTCCCGACGGCAAGATTATCTTCCGCGACCTCCAAGGCGACGACCTCCGTGCCGCCGTGGCCGAGGCATTGAAATAAACCAAACCGACAGGAACCCAAGCCTCCGGCTTGTGAAAAAGCAGGACGCACGGATGGTGCATTGTGGTTCAAGAGGGCCAATGTGCCGGTGAATCGCGTAGCGATTCAAGACAGTAGCCGTGGGTGAGGGCATGGCAAAGCCTCGGCCGAACCCACGGAAAAAGGTTGTCGGCAACCGGGGCATTTGGAGCGGAGGCCGGCCGGAGCGTTCAATTATGCCAACTGTGGTGTAGAACGCTACGCTGTCGCTCGCTCCAATACCACGGATGATTACAATGCACATACCGTGGGTTACGCTGTCGCTCCACCCACGGCTACTCTATTGAAGCGCATACGCGCTTCTCTCCACGGCGATGGCTTATTTGAACCGCATTGCACTGATGGAGCACCTTTACATTGTTGACAATATCACAAGCCAGAGGGTTCTTTGCCTAAGGCAAAGTGCTTCGTGGCTTGTGTTCCCACAAATTCATCACCATAAACCAAACAAAATGATTACACAAGAACAGTTAAAAGAGACGCAAGAGCGCATGTTGGCGCTGAGGAGGTATCTTTGACATCGACAGCAAGCTGATCGAAGTCGAAGAAGAAGAACTCCGCACGCATGTCCCTGACTTCTGGGAGGATCCCGACCGGGCGCGTGCACAAATGAAAAAGGTATCGGACATACGCTCGTGGATTACGGGCTACAACGATGTGGCTTCCGCCGTCGAGGAACTCGCCGTAGGCTTCGACTTTATCAAGGAGGGCCTCATCGAGGAGCCGGAACTCGACGCTCTTTATGGCAAGGCCATGGAGTTGATCGAGGCTTTGGAATTGAAGAATATGCTCCGCCGCGAGGAAGACAAACTTGGCGTGGTGCTGAAAATTAATTCCGGAGCCGGAGGCACCGAGAGCCAGGACTGGGCAGAGATGCTCATGCGCATGTATCTGCGCTGGTGCGAGAAGAAAGGCTATAAGACCTCTGTGGCCAACTTGCTCGAGGGCGACGAGGCCGGAATTAAATCCTGCACCGTGAATGTCGAGGGCGATTTTGCCTACGGCTACCTCAAAAGCGAGAATGGCGTGCACCGTCTGGTGCGTGTGTCGCCCTACAATGCCCAGGGCAAGCGCATGACATCGTTTGCCTCGGTGTTTGTGACGCCGCTTGTCGACGACACTATCGAGGTGAAGGTTGAGCCTGCATTGCTCTCATGGGATACGTTCCGATCGGGTGGCGCCGGTGGCCAGAACGTGAACAAGGTGGAGTCGGGCGTGCGCCTGCGCTATCAGTTCACCGACCCTTATACGGGCGAGAAGGAGGAAATCCTTATCGAGAACACCGAGACGCGCGACCAACCTAAGAACAAGGAAAACGCCCTGCGCCAACTCCGCTCTATCCTTTACGACAAGGAATTGCAGCATCGCCTTGCCGAGCAGGCAAAGGTAGAGGCCGGCAAGATGAAAATCGAGTGGGGCTCGCAGATTCGCTCCTATGTGTTCGACGACCGCCGTGTCAAGGACCACCGCACCGGCTACCAGACTTCCGACGTAGGCGGAGTGATGGACGGCGACCTCGACGGTTTCATCAAGGCCTACCTGATGGAATTTGCCGGCTCGCAGGACGAATAGGACAATGCACAATTGAGTTAATGCACAATTCACAATGCACGATGCACAATCGGCTACGCGATGTAGGCCGGTTGTGCATCGGTTTTTTGGGGGGATGTCGCAAGCCGGAGGGTTCTTTGCCTGTGGCAAAGCGCTTCGCGGTTAGCGTTCCTGCCGGGTTGGCATTCCTGCCGGGTTTGTGCATTAAATCAATTGTGCATCGTGCATTGTGAATTGTGAATTGATTAGGTGGTTTTGATTTTCCAGATTACGGCTCCGTAGGGGGCGACGGCGGTGGTGAAGGGGGTGTCGTCGGTGATGTCTTTCGACTGTCGCGTGCCGGAGAGGAGTTCGGTGGCGCGGTAGCGTCCGGGAGCGATGCCGAGGGCTTCGAAGGCGTGGCGCGGGATGTTGATGCTCATGTCGGCGGGCGATGACGAGAAATTGACGGCAATGATGAGGGTCGAGCCGGGACATGAGCGCATGAACGCGTAGTGGCGGTGTGGGTTGAAGCCGGGATTGTGGTAGTTGACGTACATCAAGTCGAAGAATGAGCCTTCGGTTATGGCGTGCTCACGTGTGCAGAGGGTGAGGATGCGAGCATACTGTTCGCGCAGTTGCTCCTCGGCATATGAGAGAGGGCCGTCGCATGTGCCTGAGTTGAGCCAGTGCTGCACTTTTGGCATTATGGTGTAGTCGAATATGGATGTGCGGCCGTCGTCGCCTGAATATCCGGGCGCGCCTGCGGCATCCTCGCCGAGTTCCTGGCCGCCATAGAGCATAAACGGGCCGGTGTTGAGCATGGCGCTGACTACGAGCGAGGGAATAACCTTTTGTGCGTCGCCGGCGTAGAAGCGTGAGGCGAAGCGCACTTCGTCGTGGTTTTCGAGGAAGTTGAGCATGTGTGGAGCGATGCCTTCCACGGTTTGCCAGCATGATGTGATGGCGGCTGCGGAGTGGTTGTGGCACTGTATTCCCACGAGGGTGTCGTAGAGGTTGACTTTGTCGTAGAGGTAATTGAATCCGGCGGCGATGTAGGGGCGGTAGAGGCCGGTGTCGTATATCTCGGCGATGAAAATCATGTCGGGATAGTGGGAGCGGACGTTGGGAATGGCCCACTGCCAGAATTCAACCGGCACCATGTGCACCATGTCGCATCGGAATCCGTCGACGCCTTTTGCCGCCCAATATCGCAGGATATGGAGCATTTTGAGCCAAGTGGGAGGAATCGGGTCGAAATGGCGTGAGCCGTTCCAGGGGTCGATGCCGTAGTTGAGTTTTATGGTGTCGTACCAGTCGTTTACGCCGGGGAAGGCCGTGAAGCAGTCGTTGCCGGAGGCGCGTGCGGGGAATTCTACGTATGCGTCGGGTCCGTCGCCGAGGTCGACGCCTTCGGGGGCAAATTGCTGGCGGGTGATGTAGTAGAAGTTGTTGGCGGGAGAGAAGAACATGTCGGTGTTGTCGCCGTCGCCGAGGTCGAGTATGCCCTTGGGCTTTGCGTCGGAGTGGTATTGGCGAGCGACGTGGTTGGGCACAAAGTCGATTATCACTTTGAGGCCGGCTTTGTGTGTGCGTTTCACCAGGGCCTCGAATTCGGCGATACGGTTGTCAACGTCGACAGCAAGGTCGGGGTCGATGTCGTAATAGTCGGTAATGGCGTATGGGCTTCCGGCGTGGCCTTTGATTACGTGAGGGTTGTGCCGAGGGATGCCGTGTGCGGTGTAGTCGGTGTCGTGGGCGTGCTCGATTACGCCAGTGTACCACACATGTGTGGCTCCAAGGCGGCGAATCTCGGAGAGGATGGCGGGTGTGATATCGTTGAGTTTGCCGCATCCGTTCTGGCTTATTGTGCCGTTCTTTACTTGCTCTTTGCGGTAGTTGGTGTAGAGCCGGGGAAGGAGCTGGTATATTATTGGTTTTGGGGTGGCGGTCATTGTGTGATGATGATAGGGTAGGGTTAGGATTTAGGATTATATATTATATACTGTCGGTCTGCCACCATCCGGCATCGCGCAGGGTCTTGCGCATGTTTACGTAGCCGGATGTAAATACTTTGTTTATTTCTTTGAGGTCGAATACTTTTCGGTGGGTGAGTTCGCGTGTCTGCACCACAAGGTCGCACACGTCCATGTCTTGTTTCTGGTTGGCTTTTGCCAGCAGGGAGTAGGAGCGCATGGCTATTTCGAATATCGAAGGGTCGGTTTTAACGCGGCCCAGGGGGCTTACGTTGATGCCGATGAGGCGTTCGCATTTGTCGCGTATGGTCCAGGCCGGGAGGTTGCGGAGCACACCTCCGTCGACGTAGGCTGTGCCACCGATCGACACGGGCGGGAACACCACGGGGATGCTGCACGATGCCTTGATGATGGGGCTGATGTCGCCCTCGTGGAATTCGACAGCCACGCCGTGATCGAAGTCGGTGGTGCCGATGAATGTGGGTATGGGCAAATCCTCGAGGCGTTTGTAGGCTCCGAGCGATTTGGCTATGACGCGGATGAAGCGGTCCATTTTGAGGAGTCCGCCCTTGCCGATGCTGAATTCGGCGAAGTCGCTGAAACGGCCGTTGGAGAAAAGTTCGAGAATCCTGTCGGGGCTTATTCCGGCAGAGTACATCACGGCCACGATTGAGCCGGCGCTCACGCCGGCTATTATGTCGGGGCGCAAGCCGGCTTCTTCAATGGCTTTGAGCGCTCCGGCATGGGCCAGGCCTCGTGCTCCTCCGCCGCTTAGCGCAACTCCTAATTTATATTTGTGTCCTTGGTCGTATGCCATGAGAGTCAGGAATTTTCGCCGAGGTCGTCGTAGCGTTCGAATAGAAGGTCGTTGTATGGGAAGCGGGCCATGTGTATTTCCTTGGCGCGGTCGTAGATCAACTGTTTAAGTTGGGGTATGTTTGTGCCTTTTTTTGCAGAAATGAACACGGCATTTCCTCCGGTGCGCTTTTCCCAAGCCTGTTGCAGGCCTTCGAGGGTGTGGATGCGGGAGTTGTCGGCCGTAAGGTCGTCGGGGTCGGCCTCGTCGGGGCGGAATGCGTCGATTTTGTTGAATACCATTATTGTGGGCTTGCCTTCGCCGTCGCATAGTTCGCCAAGGGTGCGGTTCACCACTTCAATCTGCTCTTCGAAATTGGGGTGCGACACATCGACGACATGGACAAGCACGTCGGCCTCGCGCACCTCGTCGAGGGTGGACTTGAAAGCCTCTACAAGGTGGGTGGGGAGTTTGCGGATAAAGCCAACGGTGTCGGTAAGGAGGAGAGGGAGGTTGTCGATTGTGATTTTGCGCACAGTGGTGTCGAGCGTGGCAAACAGTTTATTCTCAGCGAAGACGTCGGACTTGCTCAGCAGGTTCATAAGCGTGGATTTGCCCACGTTGGTATATCCAACAAGGGCCACGCGAGTGAGTTTGCCACGATTTTTGCGCTGTATGGATTTCTGGCGGTCGATGCCTTTCAGTTCTTCTTTGAGCCGGGAGATGCGGTCGAGGATAATACGGCGGTCGGTCTCTATCTGAGTCTCACCGGGGCCGCGCATGCCGATACCGCCTCGCTGGCGTTCGAGGTGGGTCCACATTCGGGTGAGCCGCGGCAGGAGGTAGCGGTACTGAGCGAGTTCGACCTGTGTGCGTGCCGTGGCTGTCTGTGCGCGGCGAGCGAAGATGTCGAGGATAAGGCTTGTGCGGTCGAGCACTTTTATTTTCAGTTCCTTTTCGATAAAGGCCACTTGCTTTGCCGAGAGGTCGTCGTCGAAAATAGCCATGGCGATGTCGCCGTCGGCCTCGACATAGGCTTTTATTTCTTCAAGTTTGCCTTTGCCTACGTAAGATGTGGAGTTGGGGCGGTCCATGCGCTGGAAGAAAGTCTTCACGGCCGTTGCTCCGGCGGTGTCGGCCAGGAAAGCCAGTTCGTCGATATACTCGCGGGCTTTCTGTTCCGGCTGCTCGGGGGTGATGAGGCCTATGAGCACGGCGCGCTCCTCTCCGGTTATAATATTTTCAGTTTTCATAATATTCTAACAATTTAGAATCATTTTTTGATTCAAGTTTTGCAAATCGGGCACGGCGGGGCCGTGATTAATGCGCGGACGCACGCGCCGTGCGTCCCTACACCGTGATTGTATTAATTTTTTCATCTTCATGGAAGATAATCATTTGAGGTTGACGACTGTGATGCCGGCTCCGCCGAAGCGGACGTCCTCGTCGGCGTAGGATTCGACGGAAGGCACGGTGGAGAGGTACTGGCGTATGTACTGGCGCAGGGCGCCGGTGCCGGTGCCGTGGAGGATGCGCACGCGTCCGGCTCCGAATTGCACGGCGTCGTCGATATAGTAGGTCACGGCCTGCACGGCCTCGTCGGCGCGGTAGCCCCGCACGTCGATTTCCTGCTTGAAGTTGAGCTGGCGTTCGCGCGAACTTTCGGATGTCGACGCCGACACGAAAGTTGCGGCTTTCGATGCCTTGGGCACCTGACGGTCGGTGTGGGCGAGGCGGTCGAGGTCGACGCGTGTCTTGATGGCGCCGAATGCCACTGTGGCTTTCTTGCCGGATATTTCGAGGACGGTGCCCACGGTTTTCGAGCCGTCGTACAGCACTACGTTGTCGCCCACGGCAATAGGGCGTTGGGCTGCGGGCACGGCCTTGGCCGGCTCTTTCTTTTTCTTCTTGCGAGTCGTGCCCAGAAGGGGGTGCTGCTCGTCGGTGGCGGCTTCGAGGGCGGTGCGTTCTTGGGCAAGCCGCCGGCGGGCTTCGAGTGTGGCCTCGCGGTCGGCCTGTGCTCGGCGTATGTCGTGGATTGTGCGCTCTACGGCGGCGTTGGAGCCTTCGATTATTTCCTTGGCCTGGCGGCGTGCGTCGTCGAGGATTTCGCGGCGCGAGCGGCGCAGTTCCTCGGCGTCGGTCTCGGAGCGTGTGAGCACGTCGTCGATTTTCTTCTCCTTCTGGCGTATTGCCATGCGCTTGTTTTCCCAGTAGCGTCGGTCGCGGGCTATGTCGAGGAGGTAGCGGTCGAGGTTGACGAGGTCGCTTCCGGCTATTTCCTCGGCTTTTTTCACAATGGCGTCGGGCAGGCCGGTGGTTCGGGCTATTTCAAGGGCGAACGAGCTGCCGGGCGAGCCGATGGACAGGCGGAAAAGGGGGCGCATTTTCTGGCGGTCGTACTGCATGGAGCCGTTGACAAGGCCGGGGGTCTCGGAGGCGAATTGCTTGAGGTTGTGGAAGTGGGTTGTGACGATGCCCCACATGCCCTTGCGATTGAATTCCTCGAGCACGGCCTGGGCTATGGCACCGCCCATCTGAGGCTCGGTGCCGGAACCGAATTCGTCGATGAGCACGATGGTGCGGTCGGTGCCGCGCAACAGGAACTGGCGGAGATTGCGGAGATGCGAACTATATGTGGAGAGGTCGTCCTCGATGCTCTGGTCGTCGCCAATGTCTACCATTATGCCGTCGACAATGCCGAAATGCGAGTTTTCGGCCACAGTGGGCATCAGGCCGCATTGGAGCATGTATTGCACTATGGCCACGGTTTTGAGCGCCACGGACTTGCCGCCGGCGTTCGGGCCGGAAATCACGAGAATCCTTTTCTCGGGGGTGAGGCAGATGTCGAGCGGCACTATTTCCTTGCCCTGGCGGCGGAGCGAGGCCTGGAGCACGGGATGGCAGGCGCGGTACAATTCGAGTTGCATCCCGTCGATTATGTGCGGCACGGAGGCGTCGGTGTCGATGGCAAACCGCGCCTTGGCGTGGATAAAGTCGAAGTCGGCGAGGGTGTCGACGGCATCGAGCATCTGCGGCATGTAGGGGCGGAGCACATCGGCCAGTTCCACGAGGATGCGCAGGATTTCGCGGCGTTCGTCGAGTTGGAGCTGGCGCAGGCGGTTGTTCACCTCCACTACCTCGGCAGGCTCGATAAACACGGTCTTTCCGGATGCCGACTCGTCGTGGACAATGCCGGGAATTCGGCGTTTGTTCATCGGAGCCACGGGTATCACCAGCCGGCCGTCGCGCACCGAAGGCGAGGCGTCGGCTTCGAGGTAGCCCTCGTTTACGGCGCGCGACATCACCCGGCGCATCACCGAGTTGATTGTGCCCGACATCGAGGCTATTGCCGAGCGTATGCGTCCGAGTTCGGGCGAGGCCGTGTCCTTGACAAGACCGGTGCGGTCGATGATACGGTCGATGGCCGCCACGGGGCGGTGGAGTTCGCCGATGCGCGAGGCTGTGACGGCAAGGCGCGGGAATTCGGGAGTGCCGTTGTCGGAAGT
Organism: uncultured Muribaculaceae bacterium; assembly: GCA_947644475.1. Taxonomy (GTDB): domain Bacteria; phylum Bacteroidota; class Bacteroidia; order Bacteroidales; family Muribaculaceae; genus CAG-873. The sequence goes on along the minus strand of CANRZQ010000053.1, from coordinate 1,778 downwards.
ATGAGTTGCGAAGAAAGAGGCAATATCGGAAGCGGTGGCCAGCGAGTTGCGCAGGCGCAGGGCGTCGGCCTCGCCGATATGGCTGCCGGCGGCACGGAGCGAGCGTATCTGCGGCTCGAGGTCGTAGACGTGGTTGAGAGGGAAAGCCTCGCCGGAGACTATTATAGCCATCATCTCGGCAGTGGCTCCAAGGCGAGAGTCCACAGTGTCGAAGTCGGGGGAGAACGTCATTTCCTCGACACGCCTGCGGCCAAGCGGCGACACACAGCATGCCGCCACCATCTCCCTCACGGCTGAAAAGCCAATTTTTGCCTCAATCGAGGGGGGATATGTCGTAGTTTTTATCATATTTGCCAATTTTTCTGCAAAATTACAAATAATAGTAAGAATAATCAAATATAAAGCCCTCCGAAAGACGGGGTTTCGGTAAAAATTGATTATTGCTAAAAAAGACTTGGCAAAGTATAACCGGGTGCATATTTGGTAAAACTGTCGGCTATGGCGCGAGGCACTGCGTCGCAGTGCATTTTTGTCATCTTTTTCAACCCGGCATGTCGGCTATGCCTCCATACCGGGTTACCCAAGGAATCACGGCTTCGCCGTGCCCGAGCGGTTGAAAATTCCGGTCAGAGGCAGGGGCGCGATAAATCGCGCCGGCATCATGTTTTTCAAATCTGATTCGGGCGTGATTTATCACGCCCATACACCGCTCCAATGCCACGAGTCGAGCCTATAAAACAAAAAATGGACGCACGAGGCGTGCGTCCATTTAAATATTATGTGGTGTATATCAGTGCTTTACGGTGAGGGTGAGGGGAGCGGAGCACTTGGAGGAGGGGGTGGCTACGACGAGGGTGCGGGTGGCGGGGTCGTAGGTGTATTTGGAGGCGTCGATTTTCTTGCCGGAAATGGCGACGCTTTGGGGGCGGTCGGTGTTGAAGATGCGGAATGTGTAGGAGCGGGCATCTTTGAGTCCGTTGACCTTGCCGGTGATTTGGCGCGGAGCGATGGTGTATTCGTCGGTATTGCCCGAGGTGGAGGATTCCATCTTTGTAGTAGTGAAGTTGTCGGCGTAGTCGGGGGTGTTTCCGCCATCCTCGTAGATGAGGCCGGAGCCGTCTTTGCCTGCTACGGCGTTGATAATCAGGTGGTCGGGATGCTCGGTAACGTTTTGTACCGACTCAGGATTTAACGGAATGATTGCTCCTTGCTTGAAGAAGTAGGGAATCTGTTCGGCGGTGAATTTCATTGTCTTTATGCACGGGCCTTCGATAAGTTCGTTGGTAGATACGCTCCACCATGCGCCTTCGGGGAACCATATTTTTGCGGTGCTGATGCCGTCGACGGCAGGTTCGGTGATGGGGGCTACGAGTATGTCATTGCCGAACATGTATTCGTTTTCGAATGCGTAAGCCTCGTCGTTTTCGGGGTAATCGTAGTAGAGCGGACGGCAAAGGGAGATGCCGGTGTCGTAGGTCTCGCGGGCCATGGTGTAGATGTAGGGGAAAAGGGCGTAGCGGAGTTTCACGGCCTCACGCATCGACGGGAAGTTGGGGAATTTCCAGATTTGGCGTTCGATACGGTTGTCTTTGGTGGCATGGGTGCGGAATATGGGGGTGAACACGCCGAACTGGAGCCAGCGCAGCACGAGTTCGGGGTCGTTGGCATCGACATTCTTGGTCATAAGGTGTCCGCCGAGGTCGTGGCCCCAGTAGCCGTAGCCCACGTTAGAGGCGGTGGCGGTGAAGTAGGGCTGGAAGGCGAGGGTGGGGAAGTTG
>CANRZQ010000052.1 GCA_947644475.1 uncultured Muribaculaceae bacterium | reverse complement strand
GGCCTTGATTTCTTCGCTGAGCCGGTCGGACGCGCTGCGGCATGACACGACACATGCCATGGCGCAGATAAGGGTGATGAGAGATAGAATTTTAATTTTCATTGCCGTTGGGAATAAAAACGGGCGACATGTGTGTTTCAACACGTCGCCCGTGGTGTGATTGCATTAATCGTGGCTTACATGAAGTAGGCGTTGATGGCTGATGTGGCTGTGGTGTCGAGCAGGAAGTTGTAGACACAGCTTACGATGCCGAGGCCAATGATGCCGGCGATTGTGATCCACAGGCCGATGCGCTCGCCGCACGACGATTTGAATGTCTCTACGACGGGGGCTTCTTCGGCGATGTACATTGCCTTTACAACGAGCAGGTAGTAGTAGAGGGAGATGATTGTGTTGATAAGGGCGATGAGCACAAGCACATAGATGGCCACTGAGCCTTGGTTGATGGCGCCGGTGAAGATGAAGAATTTCGAGAAGAATCCTGCGAAAGGCGGGATGCCGGCGAGGGAGAACATGGCGAGCATCATGCACAGCGACAGGCGGGGGTTGGTCTTCGACAGGCCGCGATAGTCGTCCATCGACACTTTGCCTGTGGCGTTCTCGATGGCTCCGATTACGCCGAAGGCGGCGAGGTTGGAGAAGATGTAGACGAGGATGTAGTACATGAGCGCGGCAAGTCCCATTGCATTGAAGGCAATGACGCCAAGCATGATGTAACCGGCCTGCGATACGGACGAGAACGCAAGGAAACGCTTCATGTTGCGCTGGCGGATTGCGAAGAGGTTACCTACGGTGATGGTAAGTATAATCAGAGCGTAGAGCATCCATTCCCAGATGTTGGCGTAGACCGCGCCGAAGGCCTGGCAAAGAATCACCAGGAAGGCAAAGGCGGCGGCTCCTTTCGAGATAACCGACAGATAGGATGTTACCGAGGTGGGTGCGCCTTGGTATACGTCGGCTGTCCAGAGGTGGAAGGGCACGAGCGAGAGTTTGAAACCTACGCCTGAGATTACGAAAGCCAGGGCGAGAACAAGCATTGTGGAGTGCTGTCCGGTGAGGGCCAGGTAGATATTCTGGAAGTAGAGCGATCCGCTGAGGGCGTAGACGAATGAGAGGCCCATCATGAACACTGCCGAGGAGAACACGGCCGTAAGGATGTATTTGATGGCGGCTTCTGAACTTTCGTAACGGTTTTTGTCGAGCGCAACCATTGCTGCAAGGGGAAGCGAGGCGCTTTCAAGACCGATGACGAAGAGCAGGAAGTGGCGTGCCGAAATCATAAGGTACATGCCGAAGAGCGTAACGAGCAGAAGCTCGTAGAACTCGCCGCGGCGGGGAGCCATTTCTTCGGAGTTGGCCCATTTAACGGATTGTATGAGCACGATTACAACACCGATGTTGAGAATGTTCTTTATCGCGGCAATCACGGCCGATGTCTCGTACATGCCGGCGAAGGCCGATTCAGAGCCCGCGAGGCAGGGGCAGAAGCAGCATGCGGCAGTGAATATGAGCATGAGCACGGAAGCGAACACAGGGAGTTGCTTTCCGGCAGAGCGGGGCATGAACGTGTCGTAAAGGAAGACTAACAAGAATACGATCAACAATCCTATTTCTTGCTTCATTGCTAAAAATTGCGAGTAATCCATTTCTATCAGTCTTTATTAGTTGAGGCCAAGCACGGTGAATATTTCCGGGCTGAATGTTGTTTTAATCAGGTTGGCGAAGAAGTTGGGGAAGCAACCGATGGCGGCTACCGACACGATGAGTGTTACGGTGGAGAGGCGTTCCCACCATGTAGCGTCGGTGAGTTCCTCGTGGTGCTTGTCCTGAACGGGGCCGAAGAGGAGTTTGCCGACAACGCGGAGAATGTAGACAGCGGTGATTACAATCGAGCAGCAGGCCACGATGGTAAATACGCGGTGGAACATGTCGGCGTTCTGGAACGAGCCTACGAAGATTGTCATTTCGGCAACAAATCCCGAGAGGCCGGGCAGACCGAGGGAGGCCATACCGGCGATTACGTAGCACACGGCCAGATAAGGCATTATTTTCATAAGGCCGCCCATGAGCCGGATGTCGCGTGTGTGGGTGCGTCCGTAAATCATACCGATGAGCGCGAAGAAGAGGGCTGTCATCAAGCCGTGGGAGAGCATCTGCATGATTGCGCCTGTCATGGCTGTGGTGTTGAGCATGAGGATGGCGAAGAGCACCAGGCCGCAGTGCGATACCGATGAGTAGGCATTGATGTATTTGAGGTCGGTCTGGACGCAAGCGGAGAATGCGCCGTAGACCACCGACACGCCTGTGAGGATAAGGAATATCCATGCGAGTTCGTTGGCAGCCTGCGGCATAAGGTAGATGGCCACGCGGAAGCAGCCGTAGCCGCCGAGTTTCATAAGCACGCCGGCGTGGAGCATCGACACTGCCGTGGGGGCTGAGGCGTGACCGTCGGGGCTCCATGTGTGGAAGGGGAACATGGCGCCGAGCACGCCGAAGCCGACAAATGTCATGGGGAAGAGGAAATATTGCCAGCCGGATGAGATGGCGCCGTTGCGGGCAATTTCAAGGATGTTCCATGTAAGGTGACCGTCGGCCGACGAATGGTAGTAGATGCCGATGAGGCCGAGCATAAGGAATGCCGAGCCGCCCATGAGCATAAGGGTGAGTTTCATCGCCGAGTAGTTCTTGTTGCCGGAACCCCATACGCCGATAAGGAGGTACATGGGGATAAGGGCCACCTCATAGAACATGAACATGGTGAACAGGTCGATTGAGATGAAGAATCCGAACACGCCGGTCGACAGAAGGATGAGCCACAGGAAGAAAGCCTTGGGCTGGGGAATCTGCCATGACGCGAATGAGCCGGCGAAGATAATTACAGACGAGAGGACGAGCATGGCGATGGAGATGCCGTCGACACCCACGGCAAGGTGGATGTTGAGGGGGGTGAACCACTGCCAGGAGTCGACAAAGAGCATCGGGGCGTTGTCGCCGGCGGCGCGCATGTCGAGATATTCGAGCAGGACATATGTGGAGAGAGCCATCAGAGCAACCGAGCCGGCCACGGCCACGGCGCGTATCTGCTTGATGTTGGCGCAGAGGGCGAGTGCCCCGAGCATCAGCAAGGGGATCACCACAAAATATATAAGAGGATTGGAAAACATTTTATAGTATTTTTCAGGAGGATTAGCGCAAGTTTGTTACATGATGAGGCAGAGTACACCGAAACCGGCGAGCAATAGCGCTCCAATGAGATAAACCCATACATACATCTGAACCTGTCCGGACTGGAGGCCGCGTATTGCGTAGGATGCCTTGTTGGTCACGGTAGCGAAGGCGTCCATTGTGCCGTCGATGATATGACGGTCAAACCATGCTATCGGGCGGCAGATGCCGTTGAAGATAATCTTATGGGTGATGAACATGTAGAGTTCGTCCCAGTAGAAGCGGTGGTAGCACCAATCCCAAAGAGCGGGGAGGGCGTTCTTGAACTTGGCGGGAAGTCCGTTTTCCTTGCAATACATTTTCCATGCGAGGGCGATGGCACACACGGCAACCACAATCGAGGTGCCTGCGATAGTCCAGTCGAGATGAATGTCGTAAGGCATGCGGTCCCATGTCACGAAATGACCGAAGGGTATGAAGCCGGCTACGCACGACACTGCGGCGAGCACCACCAGAGGTATCGCCATAGGAAGCGGGGCTTCATGAGGCTTATGGTGTCCGTAGTCGGGGTTGTTCCACCAGAAGATAAGGAAATAGAGGCGGAACATGTAGAATGCCGTGAGAGCGGCAACCATCGACATCCACATGCCGATATAGGGGCTCCATGCATAGCAGGCCGAGAGAATCTCGTCCTTGGAGAAGAATCCGGAGAATGGAGGAATACCGGCGATGGCAAGACAGCCGATAAGGAATGTCCAGTGGGTGATGGGCATGTATTTGCGGAGACCGCCCATGGCTGTGTAGTCGTTGGAGTGAACGGCATGGATAAGCGCGCCGGCACCAAGGAAGAGAAGGGCCTTGAACATGGCGTGTGTGAACATATGGAACATCGAGGCCATGTAGCCGAGGCCGTGATGCGACACTTCACCATTGCCGAGCGACGCAACGCCGAGCGACACCATCATGAAGGCAATCTGCGAGATGGTCGAGAAGGCAAGCACGCGCTTGATATCGACCTGCGTGCAAGCCACCATGGCGGCATAGAAGGCTGTGGCCGCACCGACAACAACGATAAACATCGTGGCTGCACCTTCCATCATGTATACAGGGAACATGCGGGCAACGAGATACACACCGGCCACAACCATTGTAGCGGCGTGGATGAGGGCCGACACAGGAGTCGGACCTTCCATAGCGTCGGGAAGCCAGATATGCAATGGCATCATTGCCGACTTACCCATACCGCCGGTGAAGATGAGCACAAGCGCCCAGGTGAGCACCGACGCGCCCATGAATGTGGCACCCTCGGTAGAGGCAAGCACCCAAGAGGGGTCGGATGTCATCTTGATGAAGTCGAATGTCTTTGTATAATAGGAGAGGACGAGGATACCGATAAGGAAGCCGAGGTCGGCGAATCGGGTAACGATAAATGCTTTCTTCGAAGCCGACACTGCACTGTGCTTGGTATAATAGAAACCGATGAGCAAGTAAGAGGATGCGCCCACAAGTTCCCAGAAGATATACATCTGGAAGATGTTTGTGGCCACAACCAGGCCGAGCATCGAGAATGAGAACAGCGACAGGAAAGCATAGTAACGCTGGAAGCCTTTCTCACCTTCCATATAGCCCAGCGAGTAGAGGTGGACCATAAACGAGATGGTGGTGATTACGACAAGCATCAGCGCCGAAATGGGGTCGAGCAGGAAACCGAGGTTGATTGTAAGGTTGTCGGTAAACTGCAACCATGTGAGGTTGAATACGGTGTGTTGAATCCGTTCGCCGTTTTCGGCAACGAATTGGGGGTCGAAATAATAGGTGAACGCCGTGAAATACGACAACACCAGACATGTGCCCATGCCAAGGCAGCCGAGCCACCCTGCGAGTTTGTGGCTCATCTTGCATCCTGCGATGCCCAGCAAAAGGAACATGAACAGGGGCAGGCAGAGAATCAATGCGGGAATTGTAATATCCATATGGCGTTAAAATTTCATTTTGTCAATTCCTTGGACATCGACCGTTTTGATCGAGCGGAAAATGTTGATGATAATTGCAATGGCGAGCGCAGTCTCGGCCGCGGCAATGGCGATGGCAAAGAGCGTGAAGAACATGCCTTCCATCTGGCCGGGGAAGAGGTAGCGGTTGAAGAGCACGAAGTTGATGTCGACAGCGTTGAGCATCAGTTCGAGCGAGATAAGCATGGCGATCATGTTTTTACGGGTGATAAATCCGTAGACGCCGCAGCAGAACATGATCAGCGAGGGGATGAGCCAATAGATAAGAGTGATATTCATATCCGATCAATGTTTACGGGCGATAACGACACCGCCGATTATACATGCGAGCAGCAACACGGATATAGCCTCGAAAGGCAGGAGATACTGGCCCTGGGCCGTGCCCATGAGTGTCTCGCCGATGAGGTTCATGTCGGGGTCGGCATGCTCGGGAAGGGTTACAAAATTCATGAAACGCGCCACCATGGCATAGCCGGCGGTGCAGAACATGGCCAGTGCGGCCACCAAGCCGAGAGTCTTCGACTTCGACGCAAGTTTTTCGGAGTTGTCACCGGGCTTTGACGTGAGCAATATCGAGAACACGAACAGCACCACGATGCCGCCGGCATAGACGGCGATCTGCACGGCACCCAGGAATTCGTAGCCGAGCATGAAGTAAAGGGCGGCTGCTGCAAAAAGGGTGAAGAGCAGGTAAGTGGCAGCGCGGAGGATCTTGCGCGTAGTCACGGCGAGTACCGAGAATGTGACCATCGCCAATGCGACAATCACGTACAGAATGATACTTCCTACTGATTCCATATGTTGGTTTATTTATTTTCTTGTTGTAAAAATGTCCTGTCGGGATTTTTCCAGAGTCCCGGCACAGCAATTTATCCTTTGGCGGCGTCGCGCGCGGCTTTTGCTTTGAGGGCGGCCATGAATGTGGACTCGCGCTCTGCGAGGATTGTCTTGATTTCTTCCGGGTTCTTGCCTTCCTCGGCCAATTTGGCAGCGTCGCGCTCGCACTTGGCCTTGAATGCGGCAATGGCCCTTGCCTGCACGGGATCCTGGGCGGCGGGAGCGGCCTCAGCAGCCTGGCCTGCGGCAGCCTCACGCTCAGCCTTGGCTTTAAGGGCAGCGGCAATCTTGGCTTCTTTCTCGGCCTTGGCCTTGGCTATTTCCTCGGGCGAGGGCGCGGGATCTTCCACTTCGGGCAGATAGTTGAGTTTTTTCAGAAGTTTCTCGCGTGTAAACACGGCTTGCTCGAAGTCGTTGTCGAAAGCGAGGGCGTCGGTGGGGCAATTCTGCACGCAAAGCTGGCAGAAGGTGCACGAGCCGAGGTCGTAGAGATATTTGTCGAGTTTCTTTTTCTTTTTGCCATCGGGAGTCTCGACCATCTTGGTCTCGAGCGTGATGGTGCCGTTGGGGCATACGCGCTCGCATGTTCCGCAAGCGATACATTTATGTCTTCCTTCTTTGTCGTAGACAAGCTGGAGGATTGCACGGAAGCGTTGGGGGACGTGGCGTGTCTCGCGGTCCTCGGGATAGAACTCGGTAATTTTAGGAGTGACCAATTCTTTACCGGTTACCTGCAAGCCTTTTACAAGACTTGCTATACCGGAGCCTAATGACTGAAAATATTCTTTTACACTACCCATTGGTAAGTTTTGATTTTGATTTTCGACAGGATTTTGATTTTTTGTCGGGAAATATCAGGTATATGTTGAAATCGCCGGTGAGGGTCAATCGCGGACTTGGCCGCCGACGATGTCGAGAAGTTCGTTTGTAATCGACTGCTGTCGGAGTTTGTTGTATTCGAGGCGGAGCTGCTCGAGGAGTTTCTTCGCGTTGTCGTTGGCCGACTGCATTGCCATCACGCGCGCAGCCTGCTCGGAAGCCCGATTCTCGCCAAATACTTCCTGCACAAGTGCAAGGAGATACATCGGCAGCACTGTTGAAAAAATCGACGCGGCATCCGGCTCGAAGATGTAGGGGCGGGCTGTGCCGGCCTCCTCTTTTCCTTCTGAGAAGGACTCTACCGAAAGGGGGAGCATCGGGGCAGCAACCGGGCGCTGACGCGAAATCGACTTGAAGTTCTGGTAGACAATGTCGATGCGGCCCGTCTCGCCGGCAAGGAATCTGCGCTGGAGTTCGTCGTTGAAAGCCTTTACGGCATCGCCCTCGGCCTTGGAATTGACCGTAGCCGATTCCACGCTTATGCGGTGGGTGGCTATCTTGCGCACGGCCTTGTCCATTTTTTTCCCGACCGTAACGATGTTGACATGCAGCCCTTCGCCGTAGCGGTCGCGCAGTGCGGCGATGTGGCCGAGCAGGAATTTGAACAGGTTTACGTTATAGGCGCCGCAAAGGCCGTCGTCGGAACCGAGAACAACGACAGTGGCATGCTCGACGCGGTCGGGGACCACGGTCAATGGCGACGAGCACGGGGCGTCGGCGCCGAGAAGGTTGGAGATGATAGCCTCAATCTGATTGCGGAAAGGGAGGAGGCGGCGCAGGGCGGCCTCGGCCTTGTGCATCTTGGCCGAAGATATCATCTTCATGGCTCCGGTGATTTTCTCGGAAGAGGCCACCGAGCCTATGCGTCCTTTTAATTCGCGTAGAGTTGCCATTTATAGAGTTTTTTCGTTTAGGGTTACGACAGTGTATCGGGAGTATTGCTGGGTTGGGTATCGTGGCTTGCCGACTTTATCATTCGCCGAACGAGCCTGCGATTTCCACGGCCGCGTCGGTAAGTTTCGAGGTGACGTCGTCGGGAAGTTTGCCTTCGAGGATGGTGGTGAACACCTCGGGATATTTCGCATGGAGCAACTGGAGGTACTGCTTTTCGAACTGAGCCACTTTGTCGAGGGGCACACGCTCGAGCAGACCGTTGACACCGGCATATATCACGGCCACTTCGTCTTCGACAGTCACAGGATGGTACTGGGGCTGGATGAGAAGGCGCTCGTTCTTGCGGCCCTTGTCGATAACACGGGCTGTGACGGGGTCGATGTCGCCGCCAAATTTGGTGAACGATTCGAGTTCGCGGAACTGTGCCTGGTCGATTTTGAGCGTACCGGCCACTTTTTTCATCGATTTAATCTGAGCGTTACCGCCCACACGCGACACGGAGATACCTACGTTGATGGCCGGGCGGATACCGCGGTTGAAAAGTGCCGTTTCAAGGAAGATCTGGCCGTCGGTGATGGAGATTACGTTTGTGGGGATGTAAGCCGATACGTCGCCGGCCTGGGTCTCGATGATAGGGAGGGCTGTAAGCGAGCCGCCGCCTTTCACCATGGGTTTGAGCGCCGCGGGAAGGTCGTTCATGCGCGATGCCACTTCCTGATTGTCGATAATCTTGGCGGCACGCTCGAGCAGACGCGAGTGCAGGTAGAAGATATCGCCGGGATATGCCTCGCGGCCGGAAGGACGTTTGAGGATAAGAGAGATTTCACGATAGGCAACGGCCTGTTTCGAGAGGTCGTCGTATACGATAAGTGCGTCGCGGCCTGAGTCGCGGAAGTATTCGCCGATGGCCACGCCGGCAAAAGGCGAATAGTAGCGCATCGAGGCGGAGTCGGAAGCGGAAGCGGCCACAACCACAGTGTAGTCGAGCGCTCCGTACTGGCGGAGTGTCTCCACGGTGGCGGCGATTGACGACGCTTTCTGTCCGATAGCCACATATATGCAATATACGGGCTTGCCTTCCTCGAAATTCTTGCGCTGGTTGATGATGGTGTCGATTGCGATTGCAGTCTTGCCGATCTGACGGTCGCCGATGATAAGTTCACGCTGTCCGCGGCCGATGGGCACCATCGAGTCGATGGCCTTGATACCGGTCTGGAGCGGCTGCGTCACAGGCTGGCGGTAGATAACGCCGGGAGCCTTGCGCTCGAGCGGGAGACGGATGAGGTCGCCGGAGATAGGTCCGCGGCCGTCGATAGGCTCACCAAGCACATTGATAACGCGGCCGAGCAGACCCTCGCCGACGGGTATCGAGGCGATTTCACCGGTACGGCGCACAGTCATGTTTTCGGTGACTTTATTTACGTTGTTGAGCAGGATGACGCCGACGTTGGATTCTTCAAGGTTGAGGGCCACGCCTTTTACGCCGTTTTCGAACTCTACGAGTTCGTTTGCGCAAACGTTGTCAAGCCCGTAGACGTGGGCAACGCCGTCGCCAACTTCGAGGACAGTGCCGACTTCTTCAAACGACACTTTTGCGTTGACGTCGCGGAGCTGTTGTTTCAGGACTTCCGAAATCTCGTTAGGGTTTATCATTTTGTGCTTATTTGTTGCTTAAAAGTTTGAGACGAAGTTGTTTCAATTCGTTTTTGACGGAAGCGTCGAGACGTTGGTTGTCGATGCTTACGGTGAACCCTCCGAGGAGGCCGGGGTCGACGGAGAACGAATACTCCATGGAGCCGTCGGGAATCTGCGCTGCAATCAGCGATTCGAGGCGTTCACGGGTCTGGGGCTGCATCGGCGCGGCAGACACCACGTCCACTTTAAAGATGCGGTGCTCCCGGCGGTAGATGCCCAGATAGGCAAGGGCGATGTCGCGGACCATGGCCATGCGGCCGTTTTCCTCGAGCAAAGCGAAAAAACGCACCAACTCCGGAGCGTCGGCGGCAGAAGTATGTGCGGCTGTGAACAGCAACGCACTTTTGTCGGCGGCGGAAATGAAGGGGTTGGCCATCGTCTTGCCGAGTTGCGGCTCGGCCGCGAAGGCTTCGGCGAGGGTGTTAAGACGGCTGTACATGAGGCTGTCGGTATGATTCTCGGCAGCCACCATGTAGAGCGCTTTTGCGTAACGGCGTGGAATAAGTCCTTGGTCCATCGTTGTTGTCAGTTTTTACTTTCCATTTCATCGAGGAGGGAGTCTACCAGGCGTGTCTGAGCCTTATCGTCGGCAAGGTTCTGTTTGGTTACCTTTTCGGCGATTTGAAGGGCAAAGTCGGAAACCTGGTCGCGGAATGCCTGTTCGGCTTCTTTTTGCTGCTGGGCAATCGACACCTTGGCCTGATCCATCACCTTTTGGGCTTCTTTCTGGGCCTCGGTGCGTGCTTCCTCGATTATCTGGTTTTTCATTTTGTCGGCCTCGCGGAGCATGTCGGCCTGCTGGCGGCGTGCCTGCGCGAGATATTTGTCGGCTTCTTCTTTGGCGTTGTCAAGTTGCAGTTTGGCGTTCTGCGCGTATTCCACACCCTTGTCGATAAGGTCGGCTCGCTGGTCGAGACCTTTAAGGATGATGGGCCAGGCGTATCTCCACAACACGAGGAAGAGGACGCCGAACGACACGAACATCCAAAAGATTAGGCCGAAGTCAGGGGTGAATAGTTCCATTTACGGATTCTTGACAGGGATTATACGAAGAGGGCAAGGATACAAACGATGACAGCGAAGAGGGCCACACCTTCGATAAGGGCGGCGATAACGATCATGTTGGAGCGGATGTCGCCTGCTGCTTCGGGCTGGCGGGCGATGGCTTCCATGGCTGCCGCACCGATCTTGCCGATACCGATACCTGCGCCGATTGCTGCGATTGCTGCGCCGATGGATGCGCCGAGGCCGCTGAGGGCCAATTCTGCTAAAATCATAATTGTAAGTTTTTGGTTGTTATTTTATTGTTTATTAATTTTTAATCGATTACTTGGCATGCTCCTCATGGCCTTCATGGCCTTTTTCCCTGGCAAGGGAGATGAATATGGTGGAGAGCATGGTGAAGACGTAGGCCTGGATGAAACTTACCAGCACGTCAATCAAGAGCATGAATATCGAGAATCCTACCGACACCACGGTGGTGAGGCCGCCGGCCACAGGATTCATAGCCGAGAAGATGAAGATAAGCAGCGTGAGCACAAGCACTATCATGTGGCCGCCCATCATATTGGCGAAAAGACGCACGGTAAGCGCGGCCGGCTTTGTGAACATACCGAAGATTTCAATCACCGGCATGATAGGAAGCGGGAACTTCAGCCACAGGGGCACATCGGGCCAGAAGATTTCTTTCCAGTAATGCTTGGTGCCGTAGATATTTGTCACAAAAAATGTCATGACAGCAAGCACAAGCGTGATGGCAATATTGCCGGTGAGGTTTGCGCCGCCGGGGAATACTACGATAAGCCCGAGGAGGTTCATGCCGAGAATAAAGAAGAACACGGTCATCAGATACGGAGCGAACTTAGGCGCGTCTTCTTTAAGAGTAGCTTTCACCACGCCGTTGTAGACAAATTCCACACATGTCTCTATGGCTCCGAGGCCTTTGCGGGGCGACTTCGAGCCTTTTTTTCGATGCCAGCGGGCGAGCCATAGCATAAGGAGCGACACGAGCACAACGGTGATGAACAGCGCGGCCACATTCTTGGTGATGGATATGTCGAGGGGACGGTATTCCTCTCCGTCGACAATCTCGACAACCTTGCCCTGATGGGGCGAGCCGAATTTGGCTATCGTGAACACTGCGCCACCGTCGGTGTATTCCTCGCCGTGCTCGATGCGCGACGACATGAAACACCGGAATCCTCCGTCCTTTGCTTTCACAATTATTGGCAGGGGGATACGGTGATGGTGGTCGAAAGGCACCTCCCAGCCATAGGCGTCGCCAAGATGCTCGAAGATTATTTCCTTGGGATTGACCTTGCCTTCGTCGGAATGTGCTCCGTCGGCCTCGGCTACGGCCGGGCTTTGCGGCTCAGCCTCGGCTCCGCGGGCAGCAAAGTCCGGGAGCAAGACAGCGAGCATCACAAAGATGTATTTGATGAATTTCTTCATTCGGCAGGAGTTGGTGTCAAAATTGTTAATACAAGCATACCGACACTATGTTGCTGTCGACATCGACAATGCCGCCCGGGATATCGGTCACGACAGGCTCGGAAGCGTCGGCAGGTTTATAGACTATCTTGCCGGCGGAGAGAGTGGATATAAGCGATGCGTGATTTTGAAGCACAGTAAATGCCCCGACGGAGCCGGGAAGGGTGACCGACGTCACTTCGCCTTCAAACACTATCTCTTGCGCGGATATAATCTTGAGTGTCATTTTATTCTATTTATAGATTTACTTTACTTCGGCGAGGAGGCGCTTGCCTTTCTCGATAGCCTCGTCGATAGTGCCCACATTGAGGAAAGCCTGCTCGGGATACTCGTCC
>CANRZQ010000051.1 GCA_947644475.1 uncultured Muribaculaceae bacterium | reverse complement strand
GTGTCGGAGCCGATTACTCTCTGGATGTCGACAACATTCTCGGGGGTGAAAAGATGCTTTGAGCCGTCGATGTGGCTGCGGAAGTGGGCGCCTTCGTCGGTGAGTTTGCGGCGGTCCGACAGCGAGAATACCTGGAAGCCGCCGCTATCGGTGAGGATAGGGCCGGTCCAGCCGTTGAAGCGGTGGAGGCCGCCGGCTTGGCGCAGGATGTCGGTGCCCGGGCGCAGGAAGAGGTGGTAGGTGTTGCCGAGGATTATTTGCGCATGCACATCGTCGTGGAGGTCGCGGAAATGCACGCCTTTCACAGAGCCTACTGTGCCCACGGGCATGAAAATCGGGGTCTCGATGGTTCCGTGTCCGGTGGTGATGAGTCCGGCGCGGGCGGCTGTGCCCGGTGCTGTATGTTGGAGTTGGAAGAACATTTCTGGTTTTATTATGGGACAGGCTCTTGATGTCAGTCGCCCATGGTGCGGAGGAGTTCGTCGTTGTCGCGTGTGCGCTCCATGCGGTCCTTGATGAATTCCATGGCTTCGAGCGAGTTGCGGTCGCCAAGGAAGCGGCGGAGAATCCACATGCGGTTGAGAGTCTCGGGGCGCAGGAGCAGGTCGTCGCGGCGTGTGGAGGACGCGATGATGTCGACGGCCGGGAAAATGCGCTTGTTCGAAAGTTTGCGGTCGAGCTGGAGTTCCATGTTGCCCGTGCCCTTGAATTCCTCGAAGATCACCTCGTCCATTTTCGAACTTGTCTCGGTAAGGGCTGTGGCGATGATTGTGAGCGAGCCGCCGTTCTCGATGTTTCGGGCGGCGCCGAAGAATCGTTTTGGCTTTTGGAGCGCGTTGGCGTCGACACCGCCCGACAGAATCTTGCCGGAGGCGGGCGATACCGTGTTGTAGGCGCGCGCCAGGCGGGTGATGGAGTCGAGCAGAATCACAACGTCGTGGCCGCACTCAACCATTCTTTTTGCTTTTTCGAGCACGATGCCGGCAATCTTCACGTGGCGTTCGGCGGGCTCGTCGAATGTCGACGCTATCACTTCGGCGTTTACCGAGCGTATCATATCGGTCACCTCCTCGGGGCGTTCGTCGATGAGGAGAATCATGATGTAGGTCTCGGGGTGGTTTTCGGCAATGGCGTTGGCAATATCTTTAAGAAGGAGTGTCTTGCCGGTTTTGGGAGGAGCCACGATGAGGCCACGCTGGCCTTTGCCTATTGGCGAGAACATGTCGACTACACGGGTGGATATGTTGCATGTGGTGGGGCCTCCGGTGAGGTTGAATTTCTCGTCGGGGAAAAGAGGGGTGAGGTGCTCAAAGGGCACGCGGTCGCGGATGAATTCGGGCGAGCGGCCGTTGACGCGGTATACCGAGGTCATCGGGAAGTATTTCTCGTTTTCGCGCGGCGGACGCACGGCGCATTCCACGACGTCGCCCGATTTCAGGCCGAATGATTTAATCTGCTGCTGAGTGAGAAGGATGTCGTCGGGCGACGGCATGTAGTTATAGTCGGACGAGCGGAGGAATCCGTGGCCTTCGGGCACAATCTCGAGCACGCCGGCGGCTTCGAGGAAATTGTCGAAGTCGTAATCGGGCACCAGCGGCAGCTGGTTTTGCTGTCCGAAACGGTTCTTGCGGTTCTTTTTTCCGGTGCCGGGGGGATTGGGTAGCGGCTGGCCGGGCTCGCCCAGCACGATGGTCTGTGGCTGCACGGGGCCTTGGGGCTGTTGCTGCTGTTGAGACTGCTGTTGATTTTGCTTCTTATTTTTCTTGCCCTGCTGTTGCTGCTGAGGCTGAGGCTGTTGGGACTGGTCCTGCTGTTCTTGCGGGGCGCCCTCTTGCTGCTGTTGCTGTTGCTGGCGTTTTGCCGCTTCCTCGCGTTCCTGTTGAGAGCGGGGCACAAACTTGCGGCCTTCCGCACGATGGAAAAACTGGTCGAAGGCGGCATCCTTTTTTTGCGGAGCCGGGAGAGCCTCGGGCACGGATACCGGGAGTTCGGCCGGGACGGCCTCGGCGGGAGCATCGGAGGCTGCGCTTTCGGCTATTTCAGGTACGGCGTTTTGGCCGGAAGTGTCACCTGCAGCGGCGTCCTGCTGCTCGGCGGCGTTGTCGGCTTTTGCCTTGCTTTTGCGTTTCTGGCGTTGCTTCTTCTGGTCGGCCTGGGTGGAGGCTTCCGGCGCATTCTCAGAAGATGCAATATTGGCGTCGGAGCCTTCGGCGGCAGGTGTTTCCGCCGGAGCCGCGGCCGCGGCATCGTCAGCCGGCGCGGCGGCATCGGCCTTTTTCTTGCGTGTGCGCTTTTGGGCCTGAGCGTTGTCGTCGGCCGATTCAGGTTCAGCCTTGGTGTCGGCAGGTTTGTCGGCTTTTGCCGATTTCTTCTGCCGTTTCGGTTTCTTTTCGGTGGTCTGGGCAGCGGAAGCCGCGCCGTTGATGGCTTGTTGGTCCAGAATCTTATATATCAATTCTTCTTTTCTGGATGGGTCGGGCTTGTTGATTCCCATTCCTTCCGCTATCGCAATGAGCTCGTCAGTGCTCATGTCGGTAAGGTCGGTGATGTTGTACATATGGGTTGGTCGTTTCGTCAGAGGGCATAATGCCATCTCGACGTATGCTTTTTACAATAAAATTATTCGGAGTTGAACGTGCGCCTGCAAGGGTATGGCAAAGATTACACTTGAATTTGAGAGAGCGGACTTGTAGGCGGGGATTTTCGGTGCAAATTTAATATTAATAATTTGATTGTGCAAACAAAAGAGAAAAAAAATCAAAAATTTTGACAAAATGCGAAAGAGTGTTATCTTTGCAAAAACGTTTCACAAAAATGAAAAAACTGGCAGCAGCGCTTGCGCTTGCCCTCGCGGCATCGGTGCAGGCATCGGCGCAGGATTCTCCCCTGTGGCTCAGGAATACGGCTATCTCGCCCGACGGAAGCCGTATCGCATTTACATATAAAGGTGATATCTACACAGTGCCCGTGGCCGGCGGCCGGGCATCAAGGCTCACGGCAGACCCGGCCGTGGACTCAAATCCCATGTGGAGCCCCGACGGCACGAAGATAGCCTTCGCGTCGATGCGCGACGGCGGCCAGAATATATATGTGATGGGTGCCAACGGCGGTACTCCGCGACGCATCACCACCCACTCAATGGCGGAGACCCCGCTTGCATGGGTCAATGATTCCACTGTGGCTTTCCGTGCCGGATACGCCCCGGCGGCAAAGTATGTCCGCGGGGCACACGAAGGGCAGGTATACACCGTGAGCATCAAGGGCGGCCGCCCGCATATGCTGTCGTCGGTGAATATGGCCGCCATGAGCGTCGCCCCCGACGGACGCATCCTCTATCAGGACAAGAAAGGCTTCGAGGACCAGTGGCGCAAGCACGAGCGGTCGTCGGGCACGTCAGATATCTGGCTTGTAGACAATGGCAAATACACAAAATTGACAGCCTTTAACGGTCATGACCTCGCGCCCATATGGGCTGCCGACGGCAAGTCGTACTATTACACATCAGAGTCCGACGGCATCATCAACGCCTATCTCCGCGGTCTCGACGGTGCCGAGCGGCAATTGACAAAAATGAAACGCCACCCGGTGCGCTCGCTTTCGGCCGCTGCCGACGGCACGCTTGCGTTCTCGTACAACGGCGAGATATGGACTCTTGCCCCCGGAGCAGCCGAGCCCCGCAAGGTTGATGTCGAGATAGTGGCCGACCTCTACGATGCCGACCGCGTGAAAGGCTTCCGCTCTTCCGGAGCCACAGCCATGGCTGTAAGCCCCGATGCCGACGAAGTGGCATTTGTGTTGCGCGGCGACGTATATGTCACATCCACTAAATATGAAACCACGCGCCGCGTGACCAATACCGACGGACAGGAACGCGTGGTGGCTTTCTCGCCCGACGGAAAAAGCCTTGTCTACGACTCGGAGCGCGACGGCCTCTGGCGCATATATCTGGCCAAGGTGAAAGAGGGCAAATCTTTCGCATATGCCACCGACATAGAGGAGGAACTGCTCTACGAAGGCGACGCTCCCGCACAGCAACCCGCTTTCTCTCCCGATGGAAAAAAAGTGGCGTTCCTTTCCGGCCGCACGGAAATAAAGGTAATCGACATCAAGACCCGCAAGGCCGTGACGGCCCTCGACGGAAAATTTAATTACTCATATTCCGACGGCGATGTTGAATTTGAGTGGAGCCCCGACAGCCGCTGGCTTCTGGCCTCATACATAGGCGTGGGCGGATGGAATAATGTCGACATAGCCCTGGTGAAGGCCGACGGCTCGGAGGTGGTGAACCTCACCGAGAGCGGATATTCCAACTCGATGCCCCAATGGGTGCTCGGCGGAAAAGGCGTGGCCTATACATCGGGCCGATACGGCATGCGCAGCCACGGCTCGTGGGGCGAGCAGGACGACGTGCTGCTGATGATGCTCGACGGCGAGGCCTGGGACGATTTCCTCATGACAGAGGAAGAAGCCGCCATCAAGGAAAAAGAGGACGCCGACAAAAAAGAAAAAGAATCGAAGGACAAGGATGCCAAGAAAGATAAAAAGAAAGGCAAAAAAGATAAAAAAGGCGAAGATGCCGACGAGGCAAAGCCTCTCGAATTCGACCTTGATAACCGCTCTTATCGCCAGCGCCGGCTCACGGCGTCGTCGACAAGCCTCGCAGGATATTACGTCTCGCCAAAAGCCGACAAACTTTATTATCTGTCGCGCGGCGACACGGGCGCGTTCAATCTCTATGAGCGCAATCTCAAAAAAGGCGACACAAAAGTACTTGCGTCCGGCGCAGGATATGGCAGTATCGTGCCCGACAAGAAAGGTGAGAATCTTTTCTTCCTTACCGGCTCCGGCATAAAAAAAGTGGCGCTGGCCGACGGCTCTGTCGAGCCTGTTGAGTTTTCTGCCGAATATAGCCGCACGCCCTCTGCCGAGCGGGCATATATATTCGACCATGTTGTGCGTCAGGTGGCCGACAAATTTTACGATGCCGGCCTGCACGGCGTCGACTGGAAAGGATATGCCGAGGAATACCGCCGTTTCCTGCCGCATATCTCGAACAATGCCGACTTCGCCATTCTGCTTTCAGAATTGCTCGGCGAACTCAATGCCTCGCACACCGGATGCCGCTACTACGCTCCCGGGGCCGACCTGTCCACAGCGTCGCTCGGCGCATTCTTCGACCCGCAGTACGAGGGCGACGGCCTTCGCGTAGAAGAAATCATAGCGCGAGGCCCGCTTTCATACAAACGCATCGGAATCGCCCCCGGCGACATCATTACCGCTATCGACGGCGCCGAGATAAAAGCCGGAGCAGATTACTTCCCGCTTCTCGAAGGCAAAGATGGCAAAAAGGTGCGCATCGAGTTCACAAAGCCCGACGGCTCGCGCCACAGTGCGACGGTAAAGCCCGGCACATCGGACAGCGAACTGCTCTACCAGCGTTGGGTCAAGCACAACGAGGATGTGGTGGATTCCATATCCGGCGGCCGTGTAGGATACGTCCACATTGAAGGCATGGACAGCCCGTCGTTCCGTGAAATCTACTCCAAACTTCTGGGCAAATACCGCAACTGCGAGGCGGTAGTGGTCGACACCCGATTCAATGGCGGAGGCTGGCTCCACAACGACGTGGCGTTGCTCCTCTCCGGCAAGGAATATGTGCGCTACTCGCCCCGCGGACGCTACATCGGCTCCGACCCCTTCTCGCAATGGACAAAGCCTTCGGTGATGCTCGTGAACGAGGCCAACTATTCCGACGCCCACGGCACCCCGTACACCTACCAGACCCTTGGCATCGGCAAGGTCATCGGCGCTCCCATTCCCGGCACAATGACTGCCGTGTGGTGGGAAAACCAGATCGACCCCACTCTTGTATTCGGCATACCGCAGGTTACGTCGCTCGACCGCAACGGGCAGCCTCTCGAAAACAAACAACTGAACCCCGACGTTGTAATTTATAACAATCCTGCCGACGAACTTCGAGGCATCGACACCCAGCTCATCGAGTCGGTGAAGGCTCTCTTGCAGGAAATTGATAAAAAATAACATGCCCACGCTCCGCGAAATACAAGACGAAGTAGACCGCTGGATCACAACCACCGGCGTGCGTTACTTCTCGCCGTTGACCAACACTGCAATCCTTGCCGAAGAAACAGGCGAGGTGGCGCGTATCATGGCCAGACGCTATGGCGACCAGTTGGAAAAACCCACCGATGCCACGGCCGACCTCGGCGACGAACTTGCCGACGTGCTGTGGGTGGTGTGCGCTCTTGCCAACCAGACCGGAGTCGACCTTGAAGAAGCATTGCGCCGCAACATCGAGAAAAAGACATCGCGCGATGCCGACCGTCACCGCAACAACCCGAAATTAAAATCCAATTAATATATTGAACCATATGGAAACCGACAAATATCAAGACGCGATAGCAAAAAGCAAAGTCATCACCGACGATGCAGCCGTGAAAGAAGCCGTCGACCAACTCCTTGCCAAGCATGCCGATGAAAACCGCAATGCAGACGTATACAAATTCTGCTTCAACTGCATCGACCTCACAACCCTCAACTCCACCGACTCTCCCCGCTCGGTGGCCGATTTCACCGAACGCGTCAATGCCTTCGACGAAGAGCATCCCGAACTTCCTCCCGTGGCAGGCATCTGCGTGTACCCCAACTTCGCACAGGTGGTGCGCACGGTCCTCGACGTGAGCCGCGTCGACGTGGTGTGCGTGTCGGGCGGATTCCCCACATCCCAGACATTCATCGAAGCCAAGATTGCCGAGACTGCGCTTGCCATAGAAGGCGGAGCCGATGAAATCGACATTGTGCTCAACCTCGGTAATTTCCTCGACGGCGACTATGAGGAAGTGTGCGATGAAATCTCCGAGCAGAAAGCCGCTTGCGGCGATGCCTTGCTCAAAGTTATCCTTGAAACGGGCGCACTGCGCACAGCCGCCAACATCAAGGCCGCATCCGTGCTCTCCCTTTTCTCCGGCGCCGATTTCTTGAAGACATCCACAGGCAAGGGCTACCCCGGAGCCTCGCTCGAAGCCGCCTATGTCATGTGCCAATGCATCAAGGAATATTACGAGCAGACAGGCCGCCGCGTAGGCTTCAAATGCGCAGGCGGCGTAGCCACCACCGACGACGCCGTGAAATATTACACCATCGTCAAGGAAGTGCTCGGCGAAGAATGGCTCTCCAACGAATATTTCCGTATCGGAGCATCGCGTCTGGCCAATAACCTCCTTAGCGACATCCTCGGCGAGGAAACCAAATTCTTCTAAACAATTCACAATCCTATGCAAAAAGTATGGATACACCGCGACGGCGTGCAGCAAGGCCCTTTCAGCCTTGCTGAGTTGCCGTCGCTCGGAATCACCCCCGACACTATGATATGGTATGAAGGGCTTGCCTCGTGGATTCAGGCCGGAAAGGCCCCGCTCACGGCAGCGATGTTTACTGCCGACGAGGCCGGCAATGTCGTGGCCCGCGTCAAAGTCGAGGATACCCAAAAATGCCCTCCGACTTATCTGATGTGGTCGATATTGCTCACGATATGCTGCTGCAACCCGGTTGGGATAATCCCCATAATACTCGGGTCGTCGGTAAGTTCAAAATTCCGCTCGATGGATTTTGAGGGAGCCCGCAAGGCATCGGAACAGACCGAATGGGCTGTGATTATCACATTTGTCCTCGGCCTTATGATGCTGCCCTTCTCATGGATAATCTACCTTTGATTGTGATTCCGCGGTGAAAGCCGTAAGTCGTAAGACAAAAATATCGGCGGTGGCCATTGCAATTATTGCAGTGGCTGCCGTCTATGCTTTTTTCGACCCGGCCGGGTCGCTGTTCCCGCGCTGCATGTTCAAGGCCGTCACCGGATGGGATTGTCCGGGATGCGGCAGCCAGCGCGCGCTTCATGCGCTGCTCACCGGCCACCCCGCAGAAGCCTGGCATTACAATCCATATCTTTTCATCGCCGTGCCCGTGGCATTATTCTTCGGCTTTGTTGAGGCATATCAGGCGCGCTTCCCCGCGCTTCATCGCGCCCTCATCCGCCCCGCCACCTTCTATATCCTTATTATCCTCACCGTCTTGTGGACAATAGCCCGGAATCTGCTCTGAAAGGCAAAAGCCGAAGATCCGTTGCATTGAATCGCTACGCGATTCCGTGATACGCCCTTTTTTGAACTGCATCGGGCTTTGCCCGTGCTACATTAAAAATATTTTTTGCGGATAGAGGCCGATTTTGTAATTTTGTACCGGTTTTCTTAAAAGGTGCTTTTATGGCTGATATTATAGAGGAAATTACCAAGGAACGGCTTTGGAACCGGAATTATGTAAAAGTATGGTCGGCAAATTTCATGCTATTCCTGTCGTTCATGCTTCTCACGCCCTTGTTGCCGCTTTATCTGAAAGAGGAGTTCGGCGCAGGGGAGGCCGCGATTGGCGCGGTGCTGTCGGGATATACCATCACTACATTGCTGATACGTCCGTTCAGTGGATATTTTGTCGACAACTGGCCGCGAAAGACAGTGCTTCTGATTAGTTACGGAGCGTTTGCCTTGTTTTTTGGCGGATACGTTCTTGCCGGCTCGCTTCTTGCGTTCACAATCGTGCGCACGCTCCACGGTTTTCCATTCGGGGCGTCAACGGTGGCCAACAGCACAGTGGCCATCGACGTGCTTCCCTCGTCGAGGCGCACGGAGGGAATAGGATTCTACGGCCTGAGCAACAATATAGCCATGGCCATAGGTCCCACCATTGCACTGTTTATCTATGCGGCATGGAGCAATTTCGATTTTCTGTTTGTGCTGTCGCTGGTGATAGCCTGCCTGGGTTGGTGGATTAACTCCACGCTGCGTCTGAAACCGAAGCCTGCTGCCGGGGTGCGTCCTCATATGTCGCTCGACCGCTTCATACTCGTGAATGGGTGGAGCGAGGGACTCACGATGGTGTGTTTCGCCTGCTCCTATGGAGTGATTTCCACATATGTCGCAATATACGGCAAGGAAGAACTTGGTGTTACGTCGGGCACGGGCGTATTCTTCATGCTTCTGGCCGCAGGGCTTATTATGTCGCGCATTACGGGAAATGTGTCGTTGCGCAAGGGCAATATCGCGCGCAACGCTTCGGTAGGCATCGCGGTGTCGCTTTGCGGCTATCTGCTGTTTGCCGGGGTGCACACGCTGGTGGGATATTATGGCGCGGCATTTGTGATAGGCCTTGGCAACGGGCATATGTATCCGGCGTTCCAGAACATGTTTATAAACCTTGCGTCACACGACCGCCGCGGCACGGCCAATTCCACGCTCCTGGTAAGCTGGGACGTGGGCATGGGCCTTGGCGTGCTTGCAGGAGGTGCCATTGCGGAGATGGCCGGTTTTCATGCCGCCTTCTGGACAGCATGGGCTGTCAACGCCTGCGGAGCGTTGTTTTGGTACACTTATGTGAAAAGGCACTTTCTATCTAACAGACTGCGTTGACATTCACGACAAGTTTGCAAGATATTCGGCGAAGGCTTTGCGATACGAGTCGGAAATGGGGATAGGATGGTCGGCTATTACGAGATGGTTGCGCTCTATCACCGATATGTGGCGCGTGTTCACCAGATAAGAGCGGTGCACGCGCAGGAAATCGCCGCCACAGAGCAAGTCCTCCACTGCCTTCATCGACATCAGGGTAAGCACCGGGCGCGACTGGCCGGTGATGTAGATTTTGACGTAATCTTTCAGCCCCTCTACAAATTGGATGTCGGATATGCGAATCTGCAACATGCGGTACTCGCTTTTCACCACTATGAATTCGCGTCGCGCCGCGGGCGGGGTCTCCGCCGCCGGCGTATCTGCGCGTGATGCCGCCTCTTTCACGGCACGGTTCGCGGCTTCAAGGAACTCATCGTAACTCACAGGTTTGAGCAGGTAGTCGAGAGCATTGACACGGAACCCCTGCACGGCATAGCGGTCGTAAGCAGTGGTGAACACCACCTTGCAACTTTCCGGAATGATTTTTGCAAATTCCATGCCGCCGAGCTGGGGCATCTCTATGTCGAGGAACACAAGGTCGATTTTCCCCGACATGATTGGACGGGCGGCGTCTGAGGCCGAATTGTATACGCCTTCGAGCGAAAGGAAAGGCGTACGCTCGACATATGAGCCGATGAGACGTGCGGCCAGCGGCTCGTCGTCGATCACGCAGCAGCGGAGAGTGGTCATGACAGTGATTTTTTCGGATGGATAGTGAGTGTGGCTGTGTAGATGTCGCCGTCGGCCTTTGTGTAAAGCGATGCCGCGTCGCCATATATCAAATGCAGGCGGCGTCGCAGATTCGATAACCCGATTCCGCCTTCCTCCGCTTCTGATTTTCCGGGCACAAACCGGTTGCGTGTCCGGCATACGACCGAGCCGTCATTGCCCCGTGTTATTGATATGCGCACCGGTTCGGTGCCGCGCGCGGCGTTTCCATGCTTGAAGGCATTTTCTATGAGCACGATAAACAGCAGCGGCGGCACATCGACATCAGATTCTGCCTCGGGTGCGAATTCAGTTTCCACCGATCCGGCCGGAAGGCGGTTTTCCATCAGCGCGATATAATTGCGTGCAAAGTCGATCTCGGCCGACAGTTTCACCATGGCCGGATTCTCATAAAGCACATAGCGCAGGAGTTTGGAAAGGCGATGGACTGCGTCCTGGGCCTCGGCCGGCGACACGGCAATAAGGGCGTAGATGGTATTTAGGGTGTTGAATAGAAAATGAGGGTTGAGCTGGCTTTTGAGATTGTCGAGTTCTTCGGCACGCTGCGAGGCTTCGAGTTGCTGTTTGTGCTTCTCTATATAATCCCAGCCCTCAGACAATTTCATGGCCACGCTGAGCGCGATTGTGAGCACGAACATCACGATGTCGCGCAGCATGAACGATGTGATAACCATCAGCATCCTCGACAGCGGGGCGGGGGAGAACATTTTGTGGAACATGCGATGCTCCGGGAACATCACGTACCAGCCTATATAGTTGACAATCACCGTTGCCAGGACGAGCAATACATTCCAAGACACAAATGCCAGAATTTGCCGTTTCGGCGGCTCGATAGTGCGTGGGATTATGAGATAGTAGTTTGTATAGAACACTATCATATATAGGAATGCCTTGAAATATACTCCCCACATAAGTTCGGCATGGCGGCGCGGCATGCTGTAATTCATGATTACCTCCGGGAGGATGAATAGCATGGATATAACGATAAGATGAGTGAAGAATTTCACCCTGCTGTGACGGTCGAAAGCAATCATCTGCATATCTTTTTTCTTAACTATGCAAAGTTATTACATTATAAATGTTATATCAAGCATAAATCGACTAATGCGCCTTTTTTGTGGACCAAAAAGGCTAAACAAACCAACACCGCCGGCGTGAACATTCTTTTTGTTTTAAATTTAAATCAAAAATGCTAATTTTGTAGTTTAAAAGAGAACAGCAGCCAATGAAATATCTGATAGCCATATTATTTGCGGCGTCGGCAATATGTGCCGGCGCGCAACTGTCGTTCGAGGGGGCGGCTTACGCTCCCGTCGAGGTCAGGCCCGAGGCGTCGGCCGGGCTCGACTGCATTTATGTGCTCGACGGCACGCAGGGTGTCACAGCGTCTTACCCCTCGGCTTCGGCGCGATGGTACAGATATGGCAATCTTGGCGGCGGATATGCCGAGGAAGTGACGGCGGTGGTCGACGGCAATGCCTCAAAGGTGAGTCTCGGCTCAGAGGACATGGGCTATATAATAGAAGACGGAACGTCGCGCCACTATTATTGGCTTGTGAATTATGACAACCATCGCGTATCGTTCGGCAGCCTCGATATGGCTCCGGAGCAGGACTGCGACCGGGCGCGCCTTGAATTCTCCGGCGATGCCGGCCGCATAACATATTATACAATCAACGGCCAGGGCCGCGAACTGTCGCGCGAACTCACCCTCACATATTCTACTCTTGAATATGACGAGGCGTCGCAGATGTTTGTGCAAAAGGAGGCGGAAGATGTAATATCCTCGATTGACACATCGATTGGCGTGCAGGCTCCGCTGTGCGACACACGCTTCACCCTCGCAGGCGACCGGTTTCTGCGTGCATGGGGCATAGAGGAGCATATAGAGAGCCCCTGGGTCACGGCATATGCCGTCGACGCACGCTCGTGGGCGGAGCAGGCGGTGCGTGAAAACGACAATGAGCAAAAGGTCGAGGGTAGCGCCTTGGGAGGCTCAGCCCCGGTTGAAGTGTCGTTTCACGCCGCAGTTACCGATGCCGCCATTTTCAGAGAGTGGCAAATGACTTCCGACCCGACATTCGAGGTGATCGACGACAGATTCCAGCAACTCGATTTCGACTATTCATTCCGCGACATGGGCACGGTGTATGTGCGCTTTATGTGCGCCAACTCCGATGGCACCTGTGAATCC
>CANRZQ010000050.1 GCA_947644475.1 uncultured Muribaculaceae bacterium | reverse complement strand
TATCCGGCAAGTATGGCCGAACGCGGCCCCGGGCCTGCTGTCGCCGAGAAATAGCATTTGAATGGCGACTTGTCGGGCGAGAAGCGCGTGTCGCGGTAAAAGCGGTAGGCTGCCTGGCGTGCGGCAAGATGCATCATTCCGGGCATTGTCGCGGCCATGCGGTCGAGCATGCGCTGAAGCCCGTCGAGCCACTGCTCGCGCAGGCGGTCGTATTCGTCTTTGTGCGCGGCAAACCATGGCCGGTTGTTGTTGCGCGCCGTCGCTTCAAGAAATTCGTAAAGATTCATGGTTCAGAATGATTCAAGCAATGCCGAAGCCTGGGCTGCTATGCCCTCGCCACGGCCTGTAAAGCCAAGACGCTCGGTGGTGGTGGCCTTCACCGACACGCAATTCAATGGCAACATAAGGTCGGAGGCCACATTCTCGCGCATCTGCCCGATGTAAGGAGCCATCTTTGGCTCCTGTGCGATTATTGTGATGTCGACATTCACGGGGCGCAGACTTTCGGCGGCCACCAATTGCACTACACGGCGAAGGAGCATGCGCGAGTCGGCACCTTTCCACTCGGGGTCGGTGTCGGGGAAATGCTTGCCTATGTCGCCAAGGGCGGCTGCGCCGAGCAATGCGTCGGCAAGGGCGTGAAGGGCCACGTCGGCGTCGCTGTGGCCTAAAAGTCCGCGGCTGTGGGGTATGTCCACGCCGCAAATCACGCAACGCCGCCCCTCTACGAGGCGGTGCACATCAAATCCGTTTCCAATCCTGAACATAATTATCTAAAGACTAATTACGAATTACTAATGACGAACTACTAATCACTAAAAACTCCCCAACTTCCAAACTCCAAACTTCCAAACTTCCCCACTATCTCTTGCCCAGCAGGTCTTTGAGCCCGTCCATATCGAACGTGAGGGTGAAGCGCAGGGTCTGGTCGAGCGGCGATGTCTGGGCTGTGGCCAGCATGTAAGATGCGTCGAGGCGCACCACGTTGAGCGAGAATCCGGCTCCCATCGCAAAATATTTGCGGTTGCCCTTGAACTCGTTTTCGTAATAGTAGCCGGCACGAAGGAAGAACTGGTCGTTGTAACTGTATTCAGCGCCGAGCGAGAAGTTTATCTCACGCAACTCCTCTTTTGCTCCGCCGGGGGCGTCGGAAAATGACTTGAAAATGCCCGTGATGGGCGACATGTTCTCCCAGTCTTCGAGTTTGTCGATATATTCCTGCTGGCCTTCGGTGGTGTTCATGTCGAAATCGGCCTCACGGGGGCGTGCGGGCACAAGAAGTTTGTTCAAGTCGAGCGACACGGCAAGGTTGTGATAGTCGGCAAGCGGGAACTTGAAGGTGGTGCCAAGGCGAAGGTTGGTGGGCAGGAAGGCGGGGTTCTCTCCGTTGTTGTACGACACTTTCGTACCCACGTTGGAGATGTTCCAGCCCCACGACCACTGACATTCCGAGCGGCCTACCATGGGGTAAGTCGTGTAGTAGCCCGAGATGTCGGCAGCAAAAGCCGACGCGCCGGTGTTCTGGTCGCCGGCATAGGAGTCGGAGAAGCCAAGGTCGGAGTAGATATAGCGGAACACGACGCCCATCGAGTATTTTTCCGACAGTTTGCGCGAATAGCCGATGTCGAACGACATTTCATACGGGTTTAGCGACTGTATCTCCGAACCTGTGGTGCCTTGTGTCGTCACCTCGCCAAGCGAGAAATAGCGCAGCGAGGCCGACACTGCCTGATTGTCCGACGATCCGATTTTCCAATAGCCTGCAAGGTTGGCGAGGAAGATGTCGTTGACAAGTTTGCGCAGCCACGGGGTGTAACTCAGCGACACGCCGGCCGTAGACCAAGCGAAAGCATATTTCGACGGGTTCCAGTACTGCGAGTTGGCGTCGGGGTCGGTGGCCGCGCCAAGGTCGCCCATCGACGCTCCTCGGGCGTCGGGAGCGATATTGAGCGAGTTCACGCCCGTCTGTATCGGGTTGAAGTCATTCTTGTCCGCTGCAAGCGACGGCAGGGCCACTGCGGCGCACAACGCGATTATAGCAATTTTCAGTGATTTCATTTTCTTATATATTACTTCTTCTATTAACTCAAAAAGTTGTGAATTATTGTGTCGCCCGCGCCTGTGCTATCAAAATTTTACTTACCTTTGCACAAATGTATGCCAATCAGCACAAAGCCTCATGAATAAACTTCTTTTCGCCATACTGGCAGGATCATCGGCCATGGCGGCCTCTCCTGCCCTCTCGGCCGGAATCAACTCTTCCGACGCCGGCGGCTATATCCGCCGCGCCGAAGCAATGAAAGCCGACGGAAACATCGACGGATGCCTCGACCAGATAGGACATGCCGCATCCCTGCCCATGACTCCGGAGCAGGAACAGACGGCCCTCTACATCCGGGCCGCCGCAATGCTCCATTCATCGAAAGATGCGGCCCGCATCCTCATACGCCAATGGCTCGAGCGATTCCCCGAGTCGCCATTGCGCTTCGACGCCACGATGGACCTCGCCGAATCGTTCTATCCCGCCGACTGCGCCGCCGCTCTCGACGTGCTCGACTCTATCGACTACGACAACCTCGCCGGGGCACGGCGCGACCGGTTCTGCTACCAGCGCGGCTACTGCCTGCTGTCGCTTGGCAAGGTGGCCGACGCGGCCCCTTCATTTATCGAAGCGTCACGAGGCAGCAGCGAATACGCGCGCTCGGCCCGCTTCTTCCTCGGCTACATAGCCTATCACAATGCCGACTACGCCGAGGCCGAACGCATATTCTCGTCTGTCGACACCTCCTCCATGCCCGGAGCAATGGCCGGATACTACCTCAGCCAGATTTATTTCCTGCGCGCCGACTATTCGCGCGCCCTCTCCACGGCCAAAGCGCTCCTGCGCCGCACCGACGTAGAGCCGCAGTTCCAGGCCGAGGCCAACCGCATCGCCGGCGAGTCGGAATACGCCCTGGGCAACCCGAAGGCGGCGGTGCCTTTCCTCGAGAAATATGCACGAGCCACCGAGTCGCCCCTGCCGTCGGCCCTATACATCCTCGGCGCCGACGCATATGAGAATGGCGATTACTCACGTGCCCTCACGCTCCTCTCCCCCGCTGCCGACCAGGACACCCCCTACGGCCAGGACGCCAACAACCTCATCGGCCAGATTCGCCTGCGCGACGGCGACTACGACGCCGCCATCCTTGCTTTCGACCGCGCCATAGCCATGCCCTACGACCCCGCAGTGCAGGAAAGCGCATACTTCAACTACGCCGTGGCATCGCTAAAAGGCGGACGTGTGCCATTCGGCTCGGCTGTGGCCACGTTCGAGGATTTTCTCGCCCGTTTCCCAAAAAGCCGCAACGCGCCTAAGGTGCAGGAATACATTATCGCCTCCTACATCACCGACAACAACTATGAGGCCGCGCTCCGCTCCATCAACGCCATGCGCTCGCCATCATCCGCGACGCTGAAAGCGAAACAGCACATCCTCTACACCCTCGGCTCTCGCGCCCTCGCCGCCGGTGCGCCCTCTCGCGCCGTCGACTATCTCACGCAGGCGCAGGCTCTCGACGCTTCCGACCCTCGCACAGCCGCAGAGACCGCCCTCGTGCTCGGCGAGGCATATTTCCGTACCGCCGACTATGACAAATCGGCCGCAAACCTCCTGCGATACACCGCCTCGGGATACTCCGCCAACCGCGCGCTCGCATGGTACGACCTCGGATACACCCGCATGGCTCAGAAAAATTATGCCGACGCCGCCGTCGACTTCCAACGCGCCATCGACGCCGGCGTAGCCGACGACATCCTCCCCGACGCCTACACCCGCCTGGCCGACTGCGCCTATTACGGAAAGGACTTCGACCGTGCCGCCTCGCTCTACGACCGCGCCGTCGACCTCAACCCCTCGGCCGGCGACTACCCCCTGTTCCAGAAAGCCCTCATGAAAGGCTACCTGCGCGACCACAGCGAGAAGATAGCACTGCTCAATCAACTCCGCTCGCGCTTCCCCTCATCGCCTCTCATCCCCGACGCCCTGCTCGAGACCACCGAAAGCCAGATTCAACTCGGCCAAAACGACAGCGCCATCGACACCTACCGCCTGCTCACATCGCAGTATCCCTCTACGGCACAAGGCCGCCAGGGCCTGTTGCAGATGGCCATGACCATGCTCAACACCGGACGCCGCAATGAGGCTCTCGACACCTACCGCGAGGTAATATCACGCTACCCATCATCCGACGAAGCCATCCAGGCCGCCGACGAACTCAAACGCCTCTATGCCGCCGACGGACGCATCGCCGACTACGCATCGTTCATCCAATCTGTCGACGGAGCGCCCGCGCTCGACCCCAACGAAGCCGACACCCTTTCTTTCGACGCCGCCGAGAAAGCGTTCATAGTCGACGGCAAGACCTCGCTGCTCGACTCCTATCTCATCGACTTCCCCGACGGCGCATCCCGCGCAAAGGCCCTTTCTTACCTGGCCGAGGCGGCCTTCGAGGCCAACGACTTCGATCCGGCATACACCTATGCCGCCGAACTTGCCGACCGATACCCCGACAACGCCCTCGCGCAGCAAGCCCTGTTCATAAAGGCTTCCGTCGAGGAGCACCAAGGCAAAGGAAACGCTGCCCTGCGCTCCTGGCAGCAACTTCGCCAAAGCGCATCGTCGCCGGCAATGACCAACACGGCCCAAATGGGCGTGCTCCGCGTGGCACGCGACCTCGGCCTCGACGACGAGACCATCGAGGCCGCCGACGCCGTGATAGCATCTTCTGCCGCAGGTGCCGAAGACAAGAACGAGGCTATCTTCTCACGCGCCCTCGCCCTCGACCGCAAAGGCGACTCCGAGGCCGCCCGCCAAGGCTGGAAATCGATAGCCTCACACACGGCCGACCTCTACGGCATACGCAGCGCATTCTCTCTCGCACAGAGCCTCGCCGATGCCGACCGCCTCGCCGATGCCGAGAAGCAGGCCGAAAAAATCACCGAGGCCGACTCCCCGCACTATTACTGGAAGGCCCGCGCCTTTATCCTCCTCGCCGACATCTACGCCAAACGCGGCGACGACTTCAAGGCCCGCCAATACCTCAAAGCCGTGCGCGACAACTATCCCGGCACAGAAACCGACATTTTCATGATGATTGACCAACGACTCAAATGAAACTTTCTCACATTATATATATCGGCGCCGCCGTGGCAGTATCCGGCGCCTCCGCCCAGGACCTCTCGACCGAAATCACCGTCGACCGCACCGTCGTGCCGCGCGAACGCCCGGCCACACGCCCTGTCGGCTTCCTCCCCAAGCCATACACCCCGGCGGTGAGCCGCCCCGCGCTGTTCCCCTCGGAATATTTCAATCCATCGACGCTTACCCCCGGCATATCCACGCTGCAACCGGCCGCATGGCCCCTCGACGCCACCCCGTCGGCCTATCGCGGATACGCCTCAATAGGCTATTTCCCCGCCCTCAACCTCGGAGCCAACGCCGGATACCGCCTCATCGACAACGGCCGCTCCTCGCTCGGAGCATTGCTCCAATACAACGGCGCGCAATACAAGGCCACCGACTGCCAAGGCGCAAAGGACACCTACAAGGCTCACGATTTCACCATCGGCATCAACGGACGCCACTGTTTCAACCCGCGGTCGGTACTCACCGCCTCAGCCGACTTCACCCTCGGCGCACAATCGCGCCCCTGGGGTGCCGACGACTCTTTCTCGCGCACGGCCACAACCTTCCGTTTCGATGCCGGATTCGAATCCTCGACCGGCCGCGTGGCCTACGCTCTCGGTGCCTCCGCTGCCCACTTCGGATTCAACAAGGTAGCCCCGACATCCAACTATCCCAAACTGCGGCAGACCGACATCGGCCTCCGCGGCTCCATCGGCCTCACGCGCGAAGACGGCAACAGCCGTTGGCTCGGCCTCGATATCGAAAGCCAAATCCTCTTCTCCAACATCGCCCCCAAATCGCCCGGTTCCCAACTCCCCGACTCCCCAACTTCCCAACTTCCCGGCTCCGCAACCCTCTCCGCCACAGCCCTGCGCCCCTTCGTGTCATTCAACAATGAAAAAGGACAGATTCGCCTCGGGCTCGACCTGTCCATGGCCACCGGCGAAGGCGACGCCACCTACCGCATCGCCCCCGACGTATTCGCCGCATGGACACCCTCGCCGCAATTCATGGCCTACGCAAAAGCCACCGGCGGACAGCATCTCAATCCCGTGCGACGCACCCACACGCTCCTCCCCTGGCTCCTTACCCAAGGCGTGGCTCCGCGCACCGACATCCCCTACCAGGCCCGCGTCGGCCTCCAATATGGCCCGTGGAAAGGCTTCAACGCCGAGATATTCGGCCAATACGCCAAAGCCGAATGCGCGATAATGCCCGCAATCGTCCTCGACCCCAAATATGTGAAATCGGCCCTCGGATTCTACAACATCAAAGGCTTTCAGTTCGGAGCCGAACTCCAATACAAATTCTCGCAGCCCTACTCCCTGCGCCTCGCCGGCACATTCTCGCCCTCGCACGACTGGTACGCCGACCTCGACCGCGCCCGCTTCACACTCGACGCCGCCGTCACGGCATCGCCCATACAGGCCCTCGACATCACCCTCTCCTACCAACTCCGCGCAGGCCGCCGCGTCGATGTATTCAAGCCCGAGCCAACCCCCGTCGAGCCCGAGCCTACTCCCGGCGACTTCACCGACCCCACCACCCAAACTCCCCAACTTCCCAACTCCACAACATCCCGACTCCACAACATCTCATCGCTTAACCTCGCCGTGTCCTACCGCATCACCCCGCGCCTCACAGCCTTTGCCCGGGGCGAAAACATCCTCGGCCACTCCGCCCTCGACCCCACAGGCGTCGGCCTCCAAGGCCTGCACGGCCTCGCAGGCATAGCCTACAAATTCTAAAAACAAAAGCCCATGCAAAATTTCCCCCTCTGAAATTGGGAAATTTACAAGAAAAAGCGTATATTTGCACGCCAAATTCCATGAATTTATTAATTAACCAATTTTAACATACAAACAACACATGCAAAGCAAAGGAAAATTAGGGAGCATCGTTGCCGGTGTCATCGCCATTTTCTTGGTAATTGTGTGCCTGTTCTACCTCTCATTCTCTTTCGTCTCCTCTAAGCACGAAAGCAAGGCCGAACAGTACGCACTTGCCGTTTCCGGCGACAACGACGACTCCGCCTACAACCAAGCCTACAAACACTACATGGACTCGGTTGGCGAAGAAAAAGTTTACCTGGGTGTCTACACCCTTAACGACGTCCGCAAATGGGGTGTCGGCCTCGGCCTCGACCTCAAAGGCGGTATGAACGTCATTCTCGAAGTGGATGTCCCGGATATGCTCCGCTCCATTTCCAACAAGGCAAACGACGCCAACTTCGAAGCCGCTATCGATACAGCGCAAGTGCTCGTTGCCAACCACCAGGCCGACAACTTCCTCGCTGCCTTCGTAAGCCAATACCGTCAGCGCGAACCCGAAATCGACCTCTCTGTCGTATTCAAGGACAACCTCGTGCCCTCCGGCGCCGACGACAACAAAGTAGTCAACATCCTCAAAGACAAAGTAAAATCCGTTACCGAGACCGCAGCCAACTCCGTGCTCCGCAAGCGTATCGACCAGTTCGGCGTTGTTTCACCCAACATCCAGGTGCTCCAGGGTAAAGACGGACAAGTCCTCCTCGAACTCCCCGGCGTTAAGGACCACTCACGCGTACGCGAACTCCTCCAGCGCTCCGCCTCGCTCGAATTCTACGACACCTACCGCATCAACGAAGTAATGCCCGCAATGGCATCCCTCGCCCAGCGTCTCGCCGCCGACACCACAGCCAACGCCGCAGCCTACCAGTTTATCGTGGCTCAAATGCAGCAAATGGCCCAGGCAGGCGCAGGAGAATACGTAATGCTCGGCTACCTCCAGAACCCCATGGAAATGACTGCGTTCAACAACGTCATCTCCTCACCCCTGGCAAAATCAATACTCCCCTCCGACCTCCGACTCCTCTGGGGCGTTAAACCCGAAGTCGACGTCGACGCCAATGGCAAAGAGACATCCCGCGGATACGCTCTCTACGCCCTGCGCACATCTGCCGGCGAGCCCGCACTCAAAGGCGGCGTGGTTTCCGACGCAAACTCCAACTACGACCCCATGCGCGGCAACGAAGTGTCGATGCGCATGAACGCCGACGGCGCTCGCCAGTGGGCACGCATCACCGCAGCCAACGCAGCCGACGGACACCGCCCCATCGCAATCGTCCTCGACGACCAGGTATACTCCGCACCCCGCGTCAACGACGCCATCGAAGGCGGCTCATCATCAATCACCGGTAACTTCACCATCGACGAGGCAAAAGACCTTGCAAACGTGCTCAAATCCGGTGAGATGAACGCCAAAGTAAACATCATCTCCGACATGGTAATCGGCCCGTCGCTCGGCAAGCAAGCCATCGAAGCCGGCTTCACATCGTTCATCGTGGCCCTCATCCTCCTGATGATCTTCATGTGCGCCTTCTACGGACTCATCCCCGGCCTCATCGCCAACTTCTGCCTCATCGCCAACCTCTTCTTCACCATCGGTATCCTCGCCTCATTCCAGGCAGTGCTCACAATGTCAGGTATCGCCGGTATCGTACTCTCCCTCGGTATGGCAGTCGACGCAAACGTGCTCATCTTCGAGCGCGCCAAAGAAGAACTCCGCGCAGGCAAAAACTCACGCCAGGCCATCGCCGACGGCTACTCCAACGCCTTCTCCGCAATCTTCGACTCCAACCTCACATCCATCATCACAGGCCTTATCCTCCTGCTCTACGGCACAGGCCCCATCAAAGGCTTCGCCACAACCCTCATCATCGGCATCATCTGCTCATTCTTCACAGCAGTATTCCTCAGCCGACTCTTCTTCATCTGGTTTGGCAAGACCAAGACCTTCGAGAACCTCACATTCTCCACAGGCATCTCCCGCCGCATGTTCGTAAACGCAAAAGTCAACTTCCTTGGCCAGCGTAAATTCTCCTTCACCGCAGTAGGCATCCTCATCGTCATAGTCGCCATCTCACTCTTTGCCCGTGGCCTCAACCAAGGCATCGACTTCTCCGGCGGCCGCAACTACGTAGTGAAATTCGAAAAACCCGTCGACGTGCAAGAACTCCAGGCACGCCTCGCACCCGAATTCCCCGGAGCATCCGTAGCCGTCATCACAATCGAGTCATCCAACCAGGTGCGCATCTCCACCAACTACAAAATCGACGACGAGAACAAAGACACCGAAGCCGAAATCACAGGCAAACTCTTCAACGCCCTCCGTCCCTACCTCACCGAAGGCATGACCGACGAACAATTCTCCACCACCGACGCCTCGCAAGGCATCGTCCAGTCGCAGAAAGTAGGTCCCTCCGTAGCCGACGACATGCGCAACGAAGCCTACATTGCCGTCATCCTCTCGCTCATCGCAATGTTCCTCTACATCCTGCTCCGATTCCGCAACGTAGCATTCTCACTCGGCGCACTTGCAGCAGTAACATTCACAGCCTTCACAATCATCGGCTTCTACTCCCTTTTCTGGGGCGTATTCCCCTTCGCTATGGAAGTAGACCAGACATTCATCGCCGCAATCCTTACCGTCATTGGTTACCAGATCAACGACACCGTCGTAGTCTTCGACCGCGTGCGTGAAAACCTCGGCCTCTATCCCAAGCAAGACTTCTTCACCACAGTCAACCAATCCATCAACTCCACCCTCGGCCGCACAATCATGACCTCGGCATCCACCCTGCGCGTGATCCTGTGCCTCTTCATCCTCGGTGGTGATGCAATCCGCTCCTTCACATTCGCAATGCTCTTCGGCGTAATCATCGGCACCCTCGCCACCATCTACGTGGCCTCCCCCGTCGCCTACCTCGTCGAAGCACGCCGCTCCAAGAAATAATCCCAACCCCTCCATACCAAAGGGCCGCCCCCGCCGGGCGGCCCTTTTTTCATCCCCTCCCGCCCCCTTTATCCCTTATCCTGTATCTCTTATCCTTTGCCTCATGCCCCGTGCCCTCGTGCCCCGCGGTTCAACGCGGTGGCCCGAATCTCAAGCCTCCGGCTTGAGTTCCTGCACCCCGCCGCCCTTTCCCATTACCCTATCCTACGAGGCAATCTCAAGCCTTTGTGAGCCTGAAATGAGGCATGTGCCAATCTTCGTTACGGCGCATTGGGTCTCCGTTAGGAGACAAATAATGTAGCGCAGGGCGACAGTCCCGGGGGCGTTGACGTATTCTATTAAGGTATTGGAGCGGAACTTGCCGGAGCGTTCGATAACGCCAACCTGAGGTAGGGGCGCGATAAATCGCGCCAGCACCTATTTTTTTCATATTCGATTCGGGCGTGATTTATCACGCCCCTACAAACTGCTCCAATGCCAAGATGGACCAACTAAACATACCGGGGGGCCACTATCGTCCCCCCCCGGTTATATCCTTGAATCGCTACGCGATTCTATGCACAACTTTTCGGCTTATGCCCAATCTTCCAATCTTTCCATACCCATGGCAAAGGCTTGTCCAAAAAAAAGCAGCGACGCCCCCCTTACCTGAGAGCGCCGCCATAGATATGATATAATTACCTATTCCGTTTTAAACAAGGAATTCATAGCACGTTGAATAGCCTCACGGACATCATCGACCTCTGTTGCGCCTTGTCCTTCAGCCGTACATGAACATATTGGCAGCATCGTTTTTGCCGAAACAAATTGTATTGTCACTTCAATAGAATATCCCATATTAACACTTCTTCGTCCCGATTCTCCAAAATTCACAATCATGGTTTCACTAACTTTACTTGTATCAACTTCTGTAACCGGAATAAAACCATGTCCGACTAAAATACCGGATATAGCTGAACCTGGATTTATTGACTGTGTCTTACTTCCCTGATGCCAATATGTTTGTTGTTGCCCACTCGCTCCTGATTGTTCAGGCGTAGTATATGTATAATCTTCTGTCGGAGAAACAACAAAATAGCGATAATTAAAAATATCATCATCATATGTCTTGACAACAGGAGGACGCATGGATGCACATCCGACTGTAAACAAGCCCAACAATACACATGACACAATAACAGCCAACCTCAAATAATATTTCATATAATCTAATTTAAAATCTACAAATCCTCTCCATTGGCTTGGTTATACTTATTGTCATAGTACATACAAATTTTAAACTTGTCTTTATCTAATACAATCTTAAACCAAACCTCTCTATATAGTATCCCAAACACACCATCTGTTATAGTCTCCAGTTTTCCTTTAATTTCTTTTTCCATTTCGGGAGTAAGATTTTCATAGTCTTCGCGGTTTTCAGGAAGCGAATTTAGTTTTTCATTATAAAGTTCAATATTCCCTTGATAGAATACTGCCTCATATTGTTTTTCTCCAGTATGCACTTCAAAATAAGATATCCTCTCATCGCCGGGTATTTCCTGTCCCTCTCTACCAGAGTACTTAGAATTATTAGCGAACTGCCTCACTAAATTATTGAACCTTGTTTTTATTTGACCAATACCAACTCCTTCTACATCAAGTAACATTATTCTCCAAACCTTATTGTTATTGGTAACAACACTTACATATACTTCTTTTCCATTAAACTCTCCTTTCAACATATCATCGCCTGGAGAAACAGGGCTAAACCCCTTTGCTTTAAGTTTTTGAATCATTTCCGACTTGGTGCCGTCGACTGGGATTCCCAGGAACTTTGTCACTTCCCGTTCCTGCGCGGCACATGCAAGGCCAAGCATAAGTGCCGTCACAAAAATCAATATCCGATTTTTCATGGATTAAAATTTTCCTGCTCCCCAGCCGCCAAAAGAGCCTGTTGCATACAAAGAAACGCAGGGCTGTATGAAAAACCACGTCCGATGGTGCAGGTGCTAGGAATACCTTTGGAGACAGATGTGGGAATAACAGCCCCACGCTATATGCGTGGAAGCCGCCATGCCATCTCTTGTCTCGGTGGTATAAGTTTCCTAGGCTTTGCACCAACAAGAAGAAGTCATAACGCTTCTATATTACTAAACAATACGGACACTCCTGTCCATATGCAAAATTAAACAATATTATTCAATCCACAAGCAAATTTCACTAAAAAAACTGTGCGTGTGCACGGCTCAAATAATTACATGGCATTACGACGCTTAGAATCGCAAAGCGATTCCACTTCATAAAATTTGCGAGACTCGTGGCTAATAATCGGATTATGTGCGCTCGTCGAGATAGTCGCGCGGAGGCACAGGCGCGGCAACATCGCGCTGCTTGCGCTTCTTGCGACGACGTACAGGCCGGCTGCGATGCCCTGCTGAATCCTCCTGTGATTCCTATGTTGACACTGTTTCTGTGGCAACATTCAATGCGAGAGTATCCACAGATAATGGAAGCTACGAAGAAATATATCAATCAG
>CANRZQ010000049.1 GCA_947644475.1 uncultured Muribaculaceae bacterium | reverse complement strand
GGCTTTTTTAAGACGAATTTGCCATTTTCCCACTTGCTGCTGCAAAGTTAGAGTTACTCGACGCTCTTTCTTGACACTTGGAAATCTGGAAAATTTCAAAATCGTAGTCAGGAATGTAGCAAACAGTAGACGTCTTAGTGGATATGTATATTCCGTCCAATTCTGCGCGCGAGCGTAGAACATGGACGCATAGCATATTCTGCGTGAGGCTTCTGCAAGTTTGCTCGTTCTTCTACGATGGGCAATTCCAGAGCCTCCAAGTGTGGGACGAGCAACAAGTGTGGCTCTCACGCTTTTTTTATAAACCCATCAACCGCCAACGATGTGAGCCCCGCGGCAACCTAAAAGAATGATTGCAAAAGGTCGCAGCAAAACCATGTATGAGGTCGACATATTGCATGAGGCATTGCGCAATATGATTGATTCCGTGGAACATCAATTCCGAAGCATTACAGATTCATTAAAGGCTGAGATATACGACATCGAGCATGACCCGTCGTACATATCAATGGATTATAATGACGCACGAGCTGAAATGGCATCAAGAGTATATTTTTTTGAAAATGCACTTCAAGAAACTGAATTACAACATTTTCAAGCATTAAATAAACTATACATCTGCATTTATTCAATGTGCGAATCTTCTCTCGGCGACATATGCTATAACTATGGATTATTGGACCGACAAAACGGAAACAAAAAAGAGCATCACAAAGACAGGACTTCGAAACTTGATGTATATCTAAAAACACTCGGAATTGACTTCAACGATGAACAATTAGAAACAGACTCTTTCATTATCAACAAACTCCATCGCCTTATCCGGAATAGTTTAACACATAGCAGCACAACAAACAAAAAAGCAAAGCATGCTGTAATTGAACTAAACCGTCGTGGTATAACAGGAATAGAATGTACCGATGAAAGAATCCAAATCCTCGACAATAGTTTCCTATCCAAATTCCTCGACCGTTGCATAACTTTACTTAAACGCAGCGAACAGAAAGCCATAGAAATTTCCCCAAAAATAATCAAAAAATAATTATCAACCAATCAAAACAAAAACCGAAATGAAAGAATCAATCTTGAAATTGACGTTGTCTTTGCTTGCTGCATTGCTATGCTTCGGCTTGCAATCATGCAGCAATGACAACGAAGACGAACCAATTCCACCATCAGACATCAGCAAAATCATAGTTGGCAACTGGATTTCAGAAACTTATTATCAAAGTACTAATCCATACGTAGATGCTATGGATATAAACGACACATCATTACACGATGGCTATAATCAAAAATTTATTTACACTTTTTATGAAGATGGACATGGCTATCGATCCAACCCAGACAGTGATTTCTTCCCTCACCGTGCAGAATTTACATGGGTAGTTTATGAAGGAAGTTTATATATAGGTGATGGATTGCTTACCGATGTATTTTCAATATACAAGGCCGGAAAAAATGTATTTTATACGAAAGATTGTATAGAAGGCGGTCCCGATGTTGCATATTCAAAATTCGTAAGACGTTCGTAAATCACACAGTCATACATTTCCTATAATAAACGTACAATAACGCCCAGTTAACGGCAAAGCCATAGATTTTGTAACCCCTTCTTGTTTCTAAAATTGACAAGAAGGGGTAAACTAACTTTATCTCAAACCATGATATTGTCTTTCTAATAAGAACCATTTTCACCCTCATTAGGGGACATCAGCAACCCGGCAGGAACGCAAGCCTCCGGCTTGCGCCAATCCCCCCCTTGCGAAAAATGCCGTACGTCCCTACTGTTTGGAATTCCGACACGGCCTCATTTTTTTTTGCAAATGCTAAATAAAACGCATATCTTTGTGATATTAACGTCATAGCAGATTCCCGACATTCGGGAACTCATTTTCAAAAACCTTAGATTTAACTAATATGGGATTCTTAGATTCTTTAAAAAAGGCGGCCTCTAACTTAGGCATTGAGACTCCGAACATAGACGACCTTGTAGACAAAGCGGTAGATAAAGCACGCTCAACCGTCAGCGAGCTGGGCGTGGACGTCGACCGCATCACTTCAATTGCCGAACAAACCAAGAAAAAAGCACAAGCAGCAGCCACCGGACTGGGCCTTATCGATGAAGAAATCAATGAAATAAACATCTCCGTCATTCAAAAAGCCCTGTCAAAAGACAAACGCCTCAACGTCACACCCATCACCGACACGGCTGTCGCTGTGGAGGCTGCCCCTTCAAAGGAATGTCCCGCCAAATGCAGCATTATAATCGAGTGCTCCAAAGACTCACTTGTGATGCACCTTGGCGTAAGCGATTTTGAATCTGCTCGTCAGCTGGCGCAATCCGGTCTCGATATCGACATTGCCGAAGAGCCCGCAGAGGTAACACGCACAGTGCCGTTCGCCGATATTAAAACCATCAAGACGCTCCATAAAGAGGTGACCGGCTTCATTGCCGATATCTTCTCTCGCCTTGGCGCGAACGCTGCCAAAGACGGCATATTTGACCGACGCCCGTTCATCCCCGCCATTGTCCGGGATTTGCTGCGGAAGATGCCCGGATTCGTCAAAATCGACGACGACGGCGACGCCCAATTCAAATTCGCACAGACACGTATCTTTGCCCTGCAATCATACGCATGGGTTTATATCAAAAAAGGATACATCACCTTCGCCTCATACCTTACCGACTTCAATTTCTCCGGCGACCTCAACGGCGCATGTCAAAATGCGAAGAAGAAATTCCCGGACTGGACTTTCAAGGTTTCCGACGGCAAAATCAGAATCAAACGCACCATCAATTCCACCGATTTCAACGCCGCATCTGCCGAGACTGATGCCATAGAGCGTCTACGCAAGTTCATGGCCGAACTCCCGGCCATATGGCAAGCCGTGATGAAGGAACTCGGCGCGGCGTGCTCGCTCTCCGATGTATTCGACCTCTCCCGTCTGCGTCAGGCGTTGTCTAAACTGCCCGATTACAAACTTACCGACAACGACGGCGACATAAAGATGATACATCCCGGCGCCACCGGTTTTCAAATTGAACGCTTCGCATGGATATTTCCCAAGCCAACCAAAGTAACCATCGATGCATGTATCACCGATTTCAAAAAACATATCTCCTCCTCAACCGACATCGCCAAGGTGATTGAAGCCTTCAACGCAAAAAACACTCCCTTCCGCGCCTACGATTTTAAAAACGTCATACGCCTCAAACGCGTATATGAGCTGTCGTCTACCAAAGGCGCCGACAAGACGGCAACCATACTCGACGATCTCAAAGCAGGCCTCGACCAAACCTACAAGTACCTGGTAGACATCGCCCGGGAGTGCGGCATGAAGTACGACTACTACAAGCCCACCATAAGCGATACCGAGAAAGCCCTGCGTGCTCTTCCAAATGTCAAGAATGTTACTACGATTGACGGCGGCAATGGCGTAAGAGCCGACCTGTACCAATCTACTACCACAGATAAATGTCCGCTGGCTCAAATATGTATCAAAGTCCGCGTTAACGATGACAACTCAACTTTTGTAAAGAGTTATATCCACTTTTTCAATAAGGTCGGCATCGACTCCTATTTTGTTAGAAATTCCTTTCTCGAAACCATATCTGAAATGATGGCAACAGCCTCCGGCGACATTTTCAAGCCGTTCTGGACAATCAGTGACGATGCCGGCGTCGAGGCATCTTTCGGATGTGGCTTTTTTGCAACATTCGACAATTTCAAAAAGACAATTTCCATACTCCACGACCTTGCCGCAGGCATAATGCCAAAAGCCTCCGCCCTTCAACTCGAAGAAATAAACAAAGCCATCGAAAAAGAAAACAAGGCCATCGAAGAGCGAAACAAAGAACGTGAACGCGAATTGCAGAGACAACGCGATGCCATGAGAAATTACTCCTTCTCGCTTAACCTATATAGCAACGTATCCATCCGTGCAATTCAGGAGGTCTTCACGCATCAATTAACCTATTTGCGTATCGGCTTCTATATGGTCAAAACGGCCAAGCAAGCCAATAGTTCCGGAGGCACCATCTTCCCCATCGACTCTCAAACATGCTTGGGAAGTATTCGCTCCTTCCGAGGCAACACTTGCTACACCATCTCCGTCAAATCAACACCCAAAGAAATTGAGGCAGGTATACGGTCGGCCACCGGCCTTACTGTCAAAATTGAATATAATGGCAAAAACGGCCAACGCTACTACATCAGCCCCAAAGAAAGATTCTACACTACCGCCATCTCCGAAATCTTCGAAGAACTTTCAAATGAGGGCTACCCCGGCGCCGACATTTCATAATACAAATCTAAACTAAAACCGCCCTATCCAAAAGGCATCAAAATAATTCGTGCGATTTTGCCCAAAAGTTTTGCATTTGCAAATATTTTATATTATATTTGCAAATGCAAAATTATTTTAAACCAATACTACTATGATAAACAACGCACTCATTAAGCCGGAATGGCTCGAGATTATCGCTTGCTGCTGCGCAAAAGTGCAGATGGACCTTATCCGCGCCATCGTGGCGTGGCAAACCGACGGCACCATGCCCGACTTCCGAGGCACGAAAAAAGCACTGTTCCTTATGATGGTGCGCGACCTCACCGGCCAAACTGCCGCTGCCGAACCCGTAACTGCCGAAGCATCACAAGAGGCCGAAACCCAACAAAAAGAGGAATCCGAGACCCCTGCCACAGAAGAATCGCCCCAACAGCAACCCGACCATATATCAACACCCGCGCCGGCCACGCCCGTCCGCAGAAAAAAGGACCCGCGCCGCAACTTCTTCCCTTACAGCCCGCTCTACTAACACACCTCATTTACGCTAATCTACGAAAATTGAAATATTTATTGCGCGGACACACGAACCGTACGTCCCTACATCGTGATACGTCAATGCAGCCGTAAACGACGATTAAAGAGGTATTTTTTTACGTTAATTTCGGGGATTATCAGGATTCCGTGTAAAATTTCCACATTAATTGTCATTAATTTTTCATTAATTTAAATTAATGGCTTATTAACGACGATTAATGTGAAAAAAACGCGATTATTTTAACTCACGAAATGCACGTGAATAATGGCCGGTGCTACTTGTAATCCACGCGGTCGAGCAGGGAGCGGCCGAGGGTCACCTCGTCGGTGTATTCGATTTCGTTGCCTACGGAGACGCCGCGGGCAAGCTGGGTGACGCGCACGCCCGTTTCGCGCAGGCGGCGGTAGATATAGAAATTGGTGGTGTCGCCCTCCATTGTCGCGCTCAGGGCGAGGATAACCTCGTCGACACCGCCGGCACGCACGCGCTCTACCAACGAGTCGATCTGCAAATTGCCCGGCCCGATGCCGTCGACAGGCGAGATAAGACCACCGAGCACATGATACAGCCCGGTGTACTGCCCTGTGTTCTCGAATATCATCACATCCTTCACGTTCTCCACCACGCACACCGTGGAGCGGTCGCGGAGTTCGGAAGCGCATATCGGACACACCTCCGTCTCGCTTATATTGTGGCACACACGGCAATAGCGGATGCCGCGGCGAAGGTTTATGATGGCATTGCCAAGCGCCTCGGCGGCGGAGGCATCCTGACGCAGAAGATGCAACGCAAGCCGCAGGGCAGTCTTGCGTCCCACCCCGGGCAGGCGCGCCAGTTCGGTCACCGCCCCTTCAAGCAATGTAGATGAAAATTCCATTTAAATCAATTCACGATGCACAATTCACAATGCACGATTATTTCAATGCACAATTATTTCAATGCACAATGCACAATGCACAATGCACAATTGTGCTACGCGGCGCAGCCTGATTGTGCATTGTGCAT
The DNA here is from genome assembly GCA_947644475.1 of uncultured Muribaculaceae bacterium. Taxonomy (GTDB): domain Bacteria; phylum Bacteroidota; class Bacteroidia; order Bacteroidales; family Muribaculaceae; genus CAG-873. The sequence continues at coordinate 6,625 of CANRZQ010000049.1, read as the reverse complement.
TGTGCATTGTGCATTGTGCATCGTGCATTGTGCATTGCCCTAATCGTGCATTGTGAATTCAGTTTAGTCCATAAGTTTGCGGTAGCGGCGACGGGGCAGTTCCTTGCCGCCGTTCTGCGCCTTCTTGTATTCCTCATAGTCGGAATACGAGCCTTCGTAGAACACGACCTTGCCGTCGCCTTCGAACGAGAGGATGTGGGTGCAGATGCGGTCGAGGAACCAGCGGTCGTGGCTAACGACAACGGCGCATCCGGCGAAGTCGTCGAGACCTTCTTCGAGAGCGCGGAGCGTGTTCACGTCGATATCATTGGTAGGTTCGTCGAGAAGCAGCACGTTGCCCTCCTCTTTAAGGGCCATGGCAAGGTGCAGGCGGTTACGCTCGCCGCCCGAGAGCACGCCGATTTTCTTCTCCTGGTCGGCGCCGGTAAAGTTGAACTTCGACAGATAGGCGCGGGCGTTTACATCGCGGCCGCCCATGCGGAACGACTCCACACCCTGCGATATCACCTCATAGACGGTGCGCTCGGGAATAAGGTCATGGTGACGCTGGTCGACATAGGCAATCTTTACGGTCTCGCCCACGTCGAACGTACCGGCATCCGGTGCTTCCTGGCCCATGATAAGGCGGAAGAGCGTGGTCTTGCCTGCGCCGTTGGGGCCAATCACGCCCACGATGCCGTTAGGCGGCAGCATGAACGAAAGGTCCTCGAAAAGTTTCTTTGTGCCAAACGATTTTGTAAGTCCCTTGGCCTCGATCACCTTGTTGCCAAGGCGCGGACCGTTGGGGATGAAAATTTCCAGACGTTCTTCCTTCTGCTTCTGGTCCTCGTTGAGCAAGCGGTCGTACGACGACAGACGCGCCTTTCCCTTGGCCTGACGCGCTTTCGGAGCCATACGCACCCATTCGAGTTCGCGCTCGAGAGTCTTGCGGCGTTTCGAGGCCTGCTTCTCCTCCATGGCCATGCGCTTGGTCTTCTGGTCGAGCCATGAGGAATAGTTACCCTTCCAGGGAATACCTTCGCCGCGGTCGAGTTCAAGAATCCAGCCGGCCACATGGTCGAGGAAATAACGGTCGTGGGTAATGGCGATTACCGTGCCGGGATATTGCTGGAGATGCTGTTCGAGCCAGTCGATAGACTCTGCGTCGAGGTGGTTGGTAGGCTCGTCGAGCAACAGGATGTCGGGTTGCTGGAGCAACAGGCGTATCAAAGCCACGCGACGACGCTCGCCGCCCGAAAGGGTGTCGATTTTCTGGTCGTCGGGCGGACATTGGAGAGCGTCCATGGCACGTTCGAGTTTGGAATCGATGTTCCAGGCATCGGCAGCGTCGAGTTTATCCTGCAACTCGGCCTGACGCTCAATCAGGGCATTCATCTTGTCGGGATCCTCGAGCACCTCAGGGTCGCCGAACGCCTCGTTCACCTTGTCGTATTCGGCAAGGAGGTCCATGATGGGCTGCACGCCCTCGCGCACCACCTCGATTACGGTCTTGTCCGGGTCGAGTTGCGGCTCCTGTTCGAGATAGCCCACGGAATATCCCGGCGAGAACACAACCTCGCCCTGGTAACTCTTGTCGATGCCGGCGATGATTTTCAACAGCGAGGACTTACCCGAGCCGTTGAGACCGATGATACCGATCTTCGCGCCGTAGAAAAACGACAGATAAATATTTTTAAGCACTTGCTTTTGAGGCGGGTACGTCTTCGACACACCCACCATCGAGAATATCACTTTTTTATCGTCAGCCATAATTATGGATAGTTATTCAATTTCCCTGCAAATTTACAAAAAAATCCCCAACCCCGCAAACGTCAAGACGCTGCGCTATGCAGGAACTATCCCGAACCATGAACGAACCATCTTGGCTCGCACACTTTCATTATCTCATTTATTTTATTATGTTTGTTAGATGGTTCTCTGATGGTTCGTGATAATGCGGGCTTGCGCAGCATTTGCGACGCTGCGCGGAGCAGGAACTATCATGGACTATGAATGACCTATCTGAGGACTATCAATTTTATCCCGGATTAAAATATATTGACCTATCTTGTCCTCGCATCGCTCGGACGCTAACGAAATATCAACTTGGATGGTTGGAGGATGGTTCGCTAATGGTCCATGATAGTTCGGGCTTGCGCAGCATTTTTTGCGACATTGCGCTATCCCGAAACTATCTTTACAAAAGGGGCGTTCGTGCCCTATTTTATTTTTTTGATTCGAGCATCGGTGTGGCTTTGCTTTTAGGAAATTGCTGTGGATCAGCATTTAATATGTGTATTCCATCTCTAAAATCCTTTACCCCAAAATTTATCAACATCCCAAATGGAGAATGTAACAAGTTCATATAGTTTCTTAGTTGGGCATAATGGAAATCCAGCATCTCCGGCGTAGCCTTGAGTTCTATAACGATATCAGGAACTATCAGTATGTCGACAGAATATCCTTTTCCACAGTCATATCCGTCGAATACAACATTTATCGGGACTTCTCTATACGCTTCAATCCCCTCCTGCCTAAGTGCGTATTCCATAGCCATCTGATAGGGATGTTCATGCAAAAAACGACCGAACTCATTTCTTACATTGAAAGCGCAGCCCCTTACCAGATAAATTAACTCTTTTTTAGTCATATCTGTTAATTGTTAATATTGGATTTACAAGGCCCTGCCTTTGTTACGTCAGCGTCCGAGCCATGCGAGGACAAAGATAGTTCACGATTTAAGATTATGCAAATTTAGTAACATAAAGATAGCTGTCGGATAGTTCGTGATGGTGCGGGCTTGCACGGCATTTGCGACGCTGCGCGGTGTGGCGGGAGAAGGTGCAAGCCGGAGGCCTACGTTCCTACCGGGTGAGGGGGCGGACGGTTATAATAACGTTTTTTGTGAAATCACCCCAAAATAAAAAAAATTGTGTATCTTTGCATTATATGATAATGAGGAAGAAGGCTATAATCAAGTTTTCTATTTGCAATATGCAGTCATATGATTTTTAAGTATAAACAATTATTAATTTACCACACATGAAATTCAAGGTCACATTAAAAGATTTTTATGATTCTACACTGCCAAGGACGGCTCCGGAGATTTTCGAGACGTACTGCACTACCATTCCGGATGCAATTGATGAGTATTGCTACAAGAATTGCATCCAAGAATCGGAAATCCTTAGTTTCGAGCCAATGGTTGTTTCCAAAGACGGCATCGGACACTATGGTGAAGGCTTATATGAACAACATGATGACTATCACGATAGACCAAGGAGTGCATTTAATGCCCACACCGTCCATCCAAAGCGACTAGTAAACTCGCTCTGGCGCGATTCAAACAATAGATATTCAGACCACGTTTTTAAAATCACAGAAGTGGTTGGAGAGCATGGCGAACCTTTAAATCCTTTTGACCTGACTCAATGGGAAGTTGAGTATGTAGAAATAGATCCATGTACCAACGAAATCGTCCGCGGTGATTTCCTCGGGATTAATCCCACTTATAAACGGATGAATCTTGCTAATTTCATGAATTCAAACCACTGCATCAAATTGACATAATATGCCCTCCCCAAAAGGACCGTCCGACCTGAAAAGAAAAGAGGATGCCCGTCTATGGAAGGATGTATTTTCCAAACCACTGATTAAGGCTCAGAATCTTTTAAAGACGAGGGTTGAAACATATAAGCACTTTCTAATAAAATTTAACGGACTCCTTCCGAGAATCGCAAATCTCTTAGCGATAGCACCATATTGTGAATCAGAGCATTATATAGACCCTGACGACCATGAAATATATAGCGACGTATTGTTTGAGGCAAGCCAACTGGAATATGCCCGCGAAGAATATTGGAAACTTCAATCTGCCTTAATCAAACTTCCGATGCTGATACGGGATGCGGAAAAGGCTCTGCAAGAAATCACCTTTTACATTGAAAGACATTCTAAAAGCCCTTCGACTTGTGCCATTCAAGATTTAGTCAGGTTAGAAAAATTACCGGACAAGTTTTGCGGTACGGGAATATGCACAATATACATCCAACGTTACATAGACGAAATTCTACAAATTGAGACTTTGCCAAACCGTACATTTCCCGGCTCCAAATGGGCATATTTTGCTAAGCGCAGATGGAAAAAGTCATGCCTCCGGGTTGTGGATAAAAACGCCGAACTCATTCATGCCGCCAAGTCGCTAAAAGAACATATGCTTGATTCATAAACGACATATATAGCACGTTGAAGAAGCACACGAGACGTGCGCCCCTGCAACGTGCTTTTTATTATTGCATCGGGAAGGTGAGGGGGTGGAGGATGGCGGAGGTGTAGAGGCGGATGGCGGTGGAGAGGTAGGGGCGGGATTCGCGGAGGGTGATGGTGCGGTAGCCGCGCGGGCCGAGGTGGTTGTATTCGGTGTTGCCGCCGGAGTAGCGTCCATAGGCGAGGATGATGCCGTGGAGGACGGTGGCATAGTCGTTGTCGTGGTCGTGGCCGACGAACACGGCGAATACGTCGCCACGCTCCTTGAAGGCGGCAAACAGGCCGGAGTTCAGGGCCGGAGAGCAGCATTTCTCGCCGCGCGTGCCTGCAAGGGGCATGCTTTGGTCGGCAGCCGCCTGTGCAAATTCCGGCAGGGGGATATGGAAAAATGCAACAGATGGCAGGGGCCGGCCACCGTTGGCTTCGGCAAAACGCTGCGACTCGGAGCGGTACCAGTCGATTTGTCCGGCCTTGATGTAATCGTAGCCTTTCACGCCGGGAATGCGGCAATATGAGTGTGAGTCAAAGCAGTAGAGGGCGGCGGCATCGCGTTTGCCGTCGGACGAAAGCACGGGCAGGATGAAGTTGGTCACGCCGGGAATCCCGGCCACGGAATCGGTAAGGTTGCCGGGGTATGAGCGGATTATGTCGAAGAGTTCGCGGCGGGAAAGGCCCTGCTCGTCGTCGTGGTTTCCAAATGTTACGGCAAAAGGCACACCGGTGGATGACACGGCTGAAATGACATCTTCCATGCTCTTACGCCCGTGTCCGTAGATAAGGTCGCCGGTGAGCATCACAAGGTCGGGAGCCTCGGCGCGGATGGCTTCCGTAAGATGTGGTATCACCGAGTCGCAGCGGCTGTCGGCATGGATATAATGGAGATCGGTGACCTGCAAGATATGGAAAGTGCTGTCGGGCCGGAATTTTAATACAGGCGCGGCGGCATTTGATGCGAAGGGAGCGAAAAGAGCAATTATTGATGCTGCAAGTTTTAGTATATTTTTTGTCATGACTGTAATAATTTGTAAAATCAGGCAGACCGGGCGGTCTGCCTGATGAACAATCCTTTTCACCTATATCCGTTTGATTCAATCTTAGTTTTATCCGGAAGTTTCACAACTTCAATTTATTATCCTATTTTGCTTATTCTTTTGGAGTTGGTTGCGCGGCGATTGCATCGCGGTACTTGTCGAGGAGCGCGGAAGCCACCTGCCGGCTGTCGCCCTGCGGAGTGGCGGGGAAAGAGCCTATGCGGTAACGCCACCAGTTTTTCTCGAAGTCGCACACGCGTTTCTTGTAGGCGAGGAATTCGGGGTCGTCGGCCTTGTCGCCGAATTTCACGCCGCGGTCCATCGCCGAGTCGACTGCGTCGAAGAACATCTGCCAGCGGGGCATGTAGAATGTGGACACAAGTCCCTGCCAGGTGCGCGAGGCATAGTCGTTGAGCGGCTTGTCGGCATCGCCCCAGGTGGTGATGAGGTTGCGGGCGTTGGATTCGTAATAGTCCTTCTCGGCGTCGGTCACGCCCCAGGAGCGAGCGTCGTCGATCCACTTGCCGGTGAGGAAAGCGCTCTGTGTGGCAAGGAGGGTGTCGAGGTCGCGGAGGATGGAGAGCATCTCGGCCTTGCGGCGGTTCATCTCCGCGCGGTCGCCGGCATTGTAAGCCTTTTCGTAGAGGCGGAAAGAGGTGAGGAAATAGTTGGACAGCAACTGACGGGTGATGTTGGTAAGGTCGTAGGCGTAGGTGTCTCCCACTCCTTCGGCGGCGAGCATCTCGTCGAGGACGGAGATGAGCACACGGTTGTCGTACTTGATGCGCGGATTGGCATAGCGTGTCTTGTACTTGCCGAAGCAGGGACGCACGTTCACCATCGGGCACTGGCCGGGCGAAGAATAGGCAACATATACGCTGTCGATGAGCGTCTGCCATGCCTTGCGGCCGTGGGCGTCGGTGCGGCCCACACGGCGGTCGGCAAGCGCGGGAGTCCAGTCGGCAAGATTCTTATGTGTGTCAAAATCCCATGCTTTCTCAAATACATACTGGTGCATGAACGGGTTGCAGTCTAATCCCTCGAGCGTGGAGCCGACACCGCGGAAGCCGTCGCCGCCATTGGCCACGGTGTTTTCGACGCGCTCGTTCACTGTGGCGATGTTGCCCACGAGCATGGTGTTTCCGCCAAAGTTGCCGAGATAGCACCAGATGAAAGGCACGCCATGGAATTTGTCGGTGCGCTGCCACACCTCCTGACGCTCGCAGTAGTAGTCGAGCAGCAGCTGACGCTCGGCGTCGAACGACGTGATGTAGGCCTTGATGCGCTCTGGGGTCCAGTTCTTGTTGTGGTAGAAAAGCCATGTCATCTGGAGCCATGTGGCGTCGGGG
>CANRZQ010000048.1 GCA_947644475.1 uncultured Muribaculaceae bacterium | reverse complement strand
CAGTTATAGCCTCCGGCGACCATGCCCGCCTCAAAAACGTGAAAGGCATCGGAGTAAAGACAGCCCAGCGCATCATCGTCGACCTCAAAGACAAAATCAAGCCCGCCGGCGACGGCATCCTGCCCCTGCAGCCCGAAATCAGCAACGGCCGCTTCGACGACGCCCTCGACGCCCTCGTGGCCCTCGGCTTCCCCCGCCCCGCAAGCCATAAAGTGCTCAAAAAAATCTTCGACGCCGACCCCGCCGCCAAAGTCGAGACCGCCATCAAGCAAGCCTTCGCCATGCTCTGACCGCGCTGCGGTTTTATCACCGCCGTAATTATTACCGCGGTGACAAAACGCAAATAATCCGGGTCAAGCCGTAATTACGGTGCATTGCGTCTCCGTTAGGAGACAAATATTGTAGCGCAGGGCGACAGCCCTGGGGGGCGTGGATGTTATTTATTATGGTGTTGGAGCGGAGCCTGCCGGAGCGTTCGATAACACCAACCGTGGTGCAGAACGCTACGCTGCCGCTCGCTCCGATACCACGATGAACCAACCTCAACATACCGGGGGTTCCGCTATCGCTTCACCCCCGGCTACATTCTTGAATCGCTACGCGATTCCATGCACCGCATTTTCGGCTTGTGCCGGGCTTATCGGAGTCTGACAAAGTCTTGTCTCCAATTTAAACGTCCTTTACCATACCCTGACAGATTGAATCCCAAACGCCTTAGTGTTCTCCTATAAACTTTATTACCGTCGTAATTATTACCACGGTGACAAAGTTGCAAATTATAATTCTATTATCCAAATAATGGAATACACCCGGACGCAGATACACAATAAACGGGAGTAAGATACGTTATTATTGATGCCGGCTTATTTGCGGCATCTTGAAAATTGGATATCCAGAGGAAACAAAATATCGGACATAGGAATAGATGGTCGACGGCGGCTTTGTTGCTTGTGCCGGCGATTGTCGCGCTGTTGCCGCTGTTTGTCGCCGCGCAATATTACAATCCGACAATCACTCCTCCGCCCCCTGCCGCCTATCCTCCGGCTGCCCCGACGGCTCCCGGCGATTCCGTTTCGCTCCCATTCCCCGTGGGCGAGACTGTGCCGCGCGGATATGAGCAACTCCTTGAGGATGAACTTGCCTACGACCTCTCCACCCCCTCGAACATAAAGACAACGGCGGAATACGACCCCGCCACAGGATACTATATTGTACGCACGCGCGTGGGCGATTTCGACATCGCCACGCCTTTCATGCTCTCGCAAAGCCAGTACAACGACTGGCAGCTGCGCCGCTCGCTCCAGCAGTACTACAAGGAGCGAAACATGGCCCTTATGGAGAACAAGGAGAAGGAGCCGTTCAATATCCTTGACATGAATTTCGCCCTCGGTCCTCTGGAGAAAATCTTCGGCCCCGGCGGCGTGCAACTCCGCACACAAGGCTCGGTGCAAGTGTCGACGGGCATCAAGAGCAACAAGACCGACAACCCGTCGCTGTCGCTGTCGTCGCGCCGAAAGACATATTTCGACTTCGACCAGAAGATTCAGGCCACGGTGAACGCCTCGGTGGGCAACCGCCTGAAATTCAACATGACCTACAACACCGACGCTACGTTCGACTTTGATTCAAAGAACCTCAAACTGGCCTATGAGGGCGAGGAAGACGACATCGTGAAGTCGATCGAGGCCGGCAATGTGTCGATGACCACCGGCTCGTCGCTAATACGCGGCTCTACGGCCCTGTTCGGCATCAAGGCCAAACTGCAATTCGGCAAACTCACCACCACGGTGCTTGTCTCGCAGCAAAATTCAGAATCGAAGACCGTAAGTTCGAAAGGCGGCGCGCAGACCACCAAATTCACTGTCAATGCCGACGAGTACGACCAGAACCGCCACTATTTCCTGGCCCACTTCTTCCGCGACAACTACGACCGCTTTGCCTCGCGGCTGCCATACGTGTCGTCGGGCGTAAACATCACCCGCATCGAGGTGTGGGTTACGAACAAGAGCGGAAAATTTGAGCAGGCACGCAACCTCGTGTCGTTCATGGACTTAGGCGAGGCTTCGGTGCTCGCCAATTCCTATTGGACGCCAAACCCGGCCATCCCCAACCCGGCCAACGCGTCGAACAACCTCCTTTCTGTAATCAAGGCCGACTATCCCGACGCCCGCGACATCAACCGTGTCACGCAGGTGCTCGAGCCGCTATCGGCTTTCGGCATCGAAGGCGGCAAGGACTATGAAAAGGTGGAGTCGGCACGCCTGCTCTCGTCCAACGAATACACGCTCAATTCCACGCTCGGATACATTTCGGTGAAGAGCGCGCTAAACTCCGACGAGGTGCTCGCCGTGGCTTTTGAATACACCTACAACGGCCAGGTCTACCAGGTGGGCGAGTTTTCGTCCGACATCACCACCACCGACCGGGCTCTTTTCGTAAAGATGCTCAAATCCACCACCCTCTCGCCCAAACTGCCGACATGGGACCTGATGATGAAAAACGTCTACAACCTCGGCGGCTACCAGATACAGAAACAGAATTTCCGTCTCAACATCAAATACCTGAGCGACACCACCGGCACGCAAATCAACTATCTGCCCATCCCGGGGCTCAACGACAAGTCGATTCTGCAAGTGATGAACCTCGACCGCCTCGACTCCAACCAGGAATCGAACCCCGACGGCTTCTTCGACTTTGTCGACGGCTACACGATAATTCCGTCGACCGGCAAGGTCATTTTCCCCGTAGTAGAGCCGTTCGGCGAGCACCTGGCCGCTAAAATCGGCAATCCGGCCATAGCGCAGCAATATGTATATCAGGAACTTTACGACTCCACGCTCATTGTGGCCCGCCAGTTTGCCGACAAAAACAAATTTATCCTCTCGGGCGAATACCAGGCCTCGTCAGGCTCGCAGATCCGCCTCAATGCCATGAATGTGCCCCGCGGGTCGGTGATTGTCACCGCCGGGGGTGTCACCCTCACGGAAAATTCCGACTATACCGTCGACTATTCGATGGGTATCGTAACCATTACCAACCAGTCGATTATCGACTCGGGGCAGAACATCTCGGTCACGCTCGAGAACCAGTCGCTCTTCTCCATGCAGCGCAAGACTCTGCTCGGCCTCGACATGCAATACAAATTCTCGAAGAACCTCAACATCGGGGCAACCCTGCTCCATTTTTCCGAAAAGGCCCTTACCGAGAAGGTAAATATAGGCGATGAGACTGTGAACAACACCATGCTCGGGTTCAATCTTGCGTGGAACCAGGAATTTATGTGGCTCACCAACCTGCTCAACAAGATTCCCACCGTCAACGCCACGGCTCCATCAAAAATCAGCCTCACGGCCGAATACGCCAGGTTGCTCCCCCATGCCCAGAAATCGGGCTCGAACAAAGGCTCGTCGTATGTCGACGACTTCGAGGCCACCCAGACAGGCATCGACCTGCGCTCGCCATATTCATGGTTCCTGGCCTCCACGCCCTACGACCCCGGCAAAGACGCACTCTTCCCCGAAGCCGCGCTCAGCAACGACGTGGCCTACGGCAAAAACCGCGCCCTGCTCAACTGGTACTACATCGACCGCCTTTTCACCATGCGCAACTCGTCGATGGCTCCCGGCTACATAAAGAGCGACCTCGACCAACTCTCCAACCCCTATGTCCGCGAGGTGACATCGCGCGAGATTTTCCCCGGACGCGAAATCACCTACGGCGAATCGTCGACAATACAGACACTCAACCTCTCCTTCTACCCCACCGAGCGCGGACCCTACAACCTCGATGCCGAGAACATCGACGACACCGGCGCGCTGCTCACCCCCGAAAAGCGTTGGGGCGGCATAATGCGCAAGATGGACAATACCAACTTCGAGCAGTCAAACATCGAATACGTCCAGTTCTGGATGATGAACCCCTTCCTCGACCCCGAAAACCCCAACGAGGAAGGCGGCGACCTATACTTCAATTTCGGCGAACTCTCCGAGGACATCCTCAAAGACGGTCTCAAAAGTTATGAAAACGGTATTCCCGTCGACGGCAACGACCAATATCTCACCGAGACAAACTGGGGACGCGTGTCGAAACAAAACTCTCTCACCTACTCTTTCGACAACGCCACCGGAGCGCGCCTGCGCCAGGACGTAGGTCTCGACGGACTGCCCAACGACGACGAATTCACATTCCACTCCTATCAAGACTACCTCGACCGCCTGCGCCGGAAACTTTCGTCCGCCACCATCGAGCAGATGCAGCAGGACGCTTTCTCCCCATTCAACGACCCGGCCGGCGACAACTACCACTTCTACCGTGGATACGACTACGACGACCAGCGCCTCGGCGTGCTCGCGCGCTACAAACGCTACAACGGCGTGGAAGGCAACTCCCTGTCGCCCGACGATGTTGCCGAGCCCCTTTACCAAAGCGCACGCTCGGTCCCCGACGTCGAGGACATAAACCAGGACAACACCCTCAACGAATACGAACGCTACTTCCAGTACCGCGTGTCGATTCGCCCCGAGGACCTTGTCGTGGGAAAGAACTACATCACCGACAAGCAGACATCTGTCGTGCGCCTGCGCAACGGCAAGGACGGCATAGCCGAATGGTTCCAGTTCAAGATTCCCCTCCACGACTATGAAAAGGTCGTAGGCTCAATCAACGACTTCTCCACCATACGCTTCGCCCGCATGTTCATGACCGGGTTCAAGAAAGTGACCCACCTGCGCTTCGCCACACTCGAACTTGTACGCGGCGAATGGCGTCCCTACGACTTTAACCTCAACAACCGAGGCGACGCCCCGGCCGAAGGCCAGCTCGACATATCGGTGGTAAACATAGAGGAAAACTCGCGCCGCGAGCCCGTGAACTACGTTCTCCCCCCGGGAGTGACCCGCATCTCCGACCCCGGACAGGCGCAAATCGTGCAGCTCAACGAGCAGTCGATGTCGCTCAAAGTCACCGGCCTCCAACCCGGCGACGGACGCGGCGTGTACAAAAACACCATGCTCGACCTGCGCAACTACAAACGCCTGCAAATGTGGGTCCACGCCGAGCGGCTCATCGACGACGTGACCAACCTCCAAAACGGGCAACTTTCCATCTTCGTGCGCCTTGGCTCCGACGTAAAAGCCAACTACTACGAATACGAGATTCCCCTCGAACTTACTCCTCATAAGACCGACTATTCCGACTCGCCCACCGACCGCTACATCGTATGGCCCGAGTCGAACCGCCTCGACTTCAATCTCCAATCGCTCGTCGACCTCAAAACCGAGCGCAACCGCGCAAAACGCAACGAGGAGGCCGGCGTGGGATTCGGCACCATCTACACCGGACGCGACCCCGCCAACGACCGCAACCGCATGGCCGTGCTCGGCAATCCGTCGCTCTCCGACGTGCGCGTGATACTCATCGGCGTCCGCAACAACGCATCCACCGTAAAAGCAGGCACTGTCTGGGTCAACGAACTGAAAGTGACCGATTTCAACGAATCCGGCGGATGGGCGGCAAAAGCAAACATGAACCTGGCCATGTCCGACATTGCCACCCTCAACGTGGGCGCACATATCGAGACAGCCGGCTTCGGCTCCGTCGACCAGTCGCTCAACGAGCGGCGCCTCGACGACTACGAGCAATATAACATCGCAATCCAGACCGACCTCGGCCGCTTCCTCCCCGAGAAAGTGAAACTCCGCGCACCTGTCTACTATTCAGTGTCCAAGGAAAAGACATCGCCAAAATACAACCCCCTCGACCAGGACGTGCTCCTCAAAGACGCCCTCGACGCGGCCGCCGACAAGCAAGAGCGCGACTCCATCACCGACTACGCCGTGGAGCGCACCACCATTCAGAATTTCTCGCTATCCGGCCTCAAATTCGACATCAAGAGCAAGAACCCGATGCCGTGGGACCCTGCCAACTTCACCATCAACTTCTCGTTCTCGAAACAGACAAAGATGGACCCCACCACCGAATACGAGTACACCAACGACTACCGAGGCTCGTTCCAGTACTCGTACACACCCTTCATCAAGCCCCTGAAACCTTTCGGATGGATTAAGTCGAAAAACAAGAACCTGAAATTTTTCAAGGACTGGGACATCCAGTGGCTCCCCAACAACATCTCGTTCCTCACCACCATGTCGCGCTACTACTACGAGGAACAGACCCGCTCCGAAACCGACGTAATGTTCCAGCTGCCCGTGTCGGTGTCCAAAAATTTCCTTTGGGACCGCCAGCTGGCTGTGACGTGGAACATAACCAAGTCGCTCAACCTCTCCTTCTCGTCCAACACCTCCGCCCGAATCGAGGAGACAATGGGCGCAGTGAATAAAAAACTCTTCCCCGACAAATACGAGCAGTGGAAAGACACCGTATGGTCGTCGATTCTCTCGATGGGCACCCCATGGGCCTACAACCAGACGTTCACCGGCTCCTACAAGGCTCCGTTCAACAAGATTCCCGTGCTCGACTTCCTCACCGCCAACGCATCATACAACGCCACCTACCGCTGGGACCGCGGCGCCACCATCGACGGCGTGAGACTCGGCAACTCCATATCCAACCAGGCTTCATGGAACATTGACGGACGCCTCAACTTCGAGTCGCTCTACAACAAGATTCCATTCGTAAAAGATGTGCACAAACGCTTCGGCTCGGCCGCCTCGCGCCGAGGCTCGTCGAAAGTCACACGCAAGCCTCGCAAGTTCGACCGCACATTCGCCCTCAAACCCGACACGTCTATCGTAATCAAGCACAACCTGCGCACCAAGAAGGTGAAAGTCACGGCCAAGACCGTCGAGGACAAGCCATTCCCGGTGAAGACACGCGTCATCGACGCAAACTCAATCGAGGTAATCACACGCGGCGACCAAGACATCAAATTCTCAATTCTCGAACTGCTAAAAGACGAGAAACCGCTCTGGCGCGACATTGCCGAATACGCCACACGCGTGCTCATGTCGCCACGCAACATCTCCGTGAAATACCGCACCACAAGCCAACTCTCCCTCCCCCTCTTCAACCCCGAGATAGGCAACATCTTCGGCCAGTCGAAATCCTACGGCCCGATGGCGCCCGGCCTGGCATTCGCCTTTGGCTTCGAAGGCGGCGAGAACTACGTGAACAAGGCCCTCCAACGAGGCTGGCTCATCACCGACGACGGCCAGACATCGCCCGCTTTGACCACACGCACCAACGAACTCAATATCGAGGCCACCCTCGAGCCCTTCAAAGGCTTCAAGGTGCAACTCACCATGAACCGCACCGACAACCGCTCGCGCTCGATGCAGTTCATGTACGCCGACATGCCCACCTCGCTCTCCGGATCATTCACCATGACCCACTGCGCCCTGCTCACTGCCCTTGGCTCATCCAACCCCGACGACGGCTACTACTCCGCGCCTTTCGACCAAATGCTTGCCAACATCCCCGTGGTGCGCGCCCGCGTCGAAGGCCAGTATGCCGGCTCGCGCTATCCCGACGCCGGATTCCTCAAAGGCTCGCCCCATGCAGGCCAGGTGTTCGACCCCGCGGTCGGCGGCGTAAGCGAGACATCGTCCGACGTGCTCATCCCGGCCTTCGTGGCGGCATACACCAAACGCGATGCCCGCAAGATATGGCTCAACCCGTTCCCGTCGTTTTCGTCGGTACTCCCCAACTGGCGCATCACCTACGACGGCCTTGTCAACCTCGGTGGCATGAAAAAAATATTCAAATCGTTCTCCCTCAGCCATGCCTACAACTGCACCTATGCCGTAGGCTCATACTCATCATTCCTCAACTGGATTTCCGACGGCGGACAGATGACCGGCTTCACCCTCGACGAAATCACCGGACAGCCCATACCCTCGTCGCCGTTCAACATCTCGTCGGTGGCCATAACCGAACGCTTCGCGCCCCTCATCGGCGTGAACGCAACCATGCAGAACAACCTGCAGTTCAACGCCGAATACCGCGACCAGCGCACCCTCACCCTCAACTCCTCGGCCGGACAAGTCGTGGAAGCCACCTCGCGCGGCATCACCGTAGGAGCCGGCTACAAAATCGTGGGATTCAACACTTTCCTCAAAATGAAAGGCTCACAGCAAGGCGTTTCCAACGACCTCACCCTCAATGCCGACTTCTCGATACAGCACAACCAGGCCCTCATCCGCCGCATCGAGGGCAACTACACACAGCCCACATCGGGCACACGCACGCTCGGCATCAACTTCAACGCCTCCTACGTCCTCTCGAAGCGCATCACCGTGGCCGCCTACTTCGAGCACCAGGTCAACACCCCCCTTGTCACCACCTCCTCTTACCCCACCACCAACACCGCCTACGGCCTCACCTTCAACCTCTCCCTCGCCCGCTAACACCCGCAAAGCGGCAGAGCCGCTTAATATGGTAGGCATGGGCGAAAGCCCATGTTAAGATGTGATGTAATATTCGACTGCGGCCGCAGTCGAACCTCCGAAATAACACTAATAAACACGGGCTATTGCCCGTGCCTACCGTATTCGACCGCAAATGCGGTCTGTTTTTTTCAAATATCCAATCATTCTCTTGCGGGAGAACGGTTTCCCTCCCATATACAAGCCTTCCGGGGAATCTTTCGATGCCTGCGCCAACGGATTGCTCCTGCAAATCAGCCCTTGGCCATATCACACCGCACACATATCCATCACACGCGCCCAATGCCTTTTCCTCAATCACATGGCCGAGCAGATAGCAGCAGGTGATACCCGGCGATAAATCGCCGGGCACAGTGGCGCCCTCGTGCCTGCGCTTTCAGGCGGGCGGGGAGCCGGAGGGCGGCGCGCTCACGTAGCGGCTGTAATAGGTCATGATAAGCGAGGTGACGGGCAGGGCTATTATCATGCCGATTATGCCCAGCAGGCTTCCCCACACCGACAGGGCCAACAGAATCACAGCCGGATTCAGCCCCATCTCGCGGCCCATGACATGCGGCGTTATCACATAGTCGCACACACACTGGCTCACGACATAGACCAGAGCGCAATTGCCGAGCATCGGCAGGAACCCGGCTCCGCCGCCAAGCGAATAGACAAGGCAGATGGCCGTGACGGGTATTATCGTCACATACTGGAAATACGGTATCATGTAAAGCACCCCCACAAGCAGCCCCATCGGGATGGCCAGCGGCAGCCCCACGATAGAGAACCCCGTGCAGTAGAGCACCACGGCACACAACGCCACGACGCCTTGCCCACGGAAATAACTGTTCATGCTGTGCGACACATCGGCAAACACCGTAAGAAACCTCTCCCTGTATTTATAGGGCGCAATCTGCTTGAAGCCCCGCGCTATCTGCGGATAGTCGATAAGGATGAAAAGCACATATATCACTGTCAGCAGCCACGACAGCACGCCCAGCACCACATCGAGCGACTCCTCTATTATCGACGAGCCGCCGTCGATAATCGCCATCAGATGGTCGCCTGAAAGGAAGTCGCGCAGGGAGTCGGGGTTGAAATACTTGTTGATGAAATCTACAACCCAGCGGTAGAGCGGAGGCATCTGCGTCTTGCCCGAACTTACATCATGGAGAATCTTGCCCAGTTCGCTGAGTTCGCTCACCACCGACGGCAAAAAAAGATACACCACGAGCCCAATCACCACGACAATCTCAAGAAGCGTCATCACCGACGGAAGCGTCCGGCCCTTGACATGCGAGATGCGGCGGTTGAACTCCACCACCGGCTGCAACAGATAGGCAATGAAACAAGCCACAAAAAACGGCAGGAGCACCCTGCTTAGATAGCGCACGAGCAATATCAGAAGCACCCCCGACACAACGCCGATGATAAGGTGCATAATGCGGTCCGATGTCCAGTAACCTGTTTTTCCTGTCGCCATTTTTACGTTTTTTTTTGTAAATATTAACAACTGCGCAGGCCCTATGGTTCGCAAAAAGGCGCGTGCCTCGCGGCACACGCCTTTCTGTGGATGTTGATTTATTCACATCCGATTTTATCCGGTAGAAAAATCAGATAAAGGTGTTTATTTCAATGTGAAGCGGGCCGTGGATACTTCCGCGCTGTTGGGGCCGACCATGAGGTCGAAATCGCCGGGCTCGTTCACGAAATCGAGATTGAAATTGTAGAATTTAAGCATCTCGGGAGTGACGGTGAATGTCACGTCGCGGCTCTCGCCGGGAGCGAGAGTGATGCGTTCAAAACCTTTGAGTTCCTTAACCGGACGCGACACCGAGCCTACGAGGTCGCGGATATACATCTGCACGGTCTCGGTGCCTTCGCGGCTGCCCGTGTTCTTCACGGTAACGGTGGCTGTGAGCGAGCCGTCGCCGGTGAGCGTGTCGGCCGAGAGACGCACGGGGCTGTAATCGAATGTGGTGTAGCCAAGTCCGTATCCGAAGGGATAGAGCGGTGTGTTGGGCACATCAAGATAGTTGGAGCGGAATTTTACAAAACCTTTGGCATCGGCAGCGAGCGGGCGGCCGGTGTTGAGGTGGTTGTAATAGATGGGAACCTGGCCGAGAGAGCGGGGCATTGTAGCCGAGAGACGGCCCGAAGGATTCACGTCGCCGAATACCACGTCGGCGATAGCGTCGGCAGCCTCAGAGCCGCCGAACCATACGTTGAGGATGGCGGGCACGTTCTCAGCCTCCCACGACATCACGGTGGGGCGGCCCGAGAAATTGAGCATCACCACAGGCTTGCCGGTGGCCAGAAGAGCCTCCATGAGGCGGCGCTGGGTAGCGGGAAGTTCGAGTTCGGTGCGGCTCGACGATTCGCCGGAGTATTCGCTCGACTCGCCCATAGCCGCAACTATCACGTCGGCGTCGGCCACAGTGGCCAGTGCCTCGGCAAGCAGTTCTTCCTCGCTGCGGGGGTCGCGCATCTCGCGGCCGAACATCGTGGCGTTGGCTTCGAGCACGGGGTCCGATTCAAGATTCGAGCCTTTGGCATACACCACCTCGGCTTTGTTGCCCACGGCGTCTTTGATGCCTTCGTAAAGCGATTTGTAGCGGTCGAAGTCGGCGGCCACGCTCCATGTGCCGGGCATATTTGATGCTGTATTCGCCATAGGGCCGATGAGGGCCACTTTGCCTTTCTTAGCGAGGGGCAGCACTTTGCCGTCGTTCTTGAGGAGGACAAAAGTCTCGGCGGCTATGCGGCGGGCATCGGCGCGGTGCTCTTTGGTGTAGATGTGTGTCTTCTCGCGTTTGGTGTCGTTGAATTTGTAGGGGTTCTCGAAGAGTCCGAGGCGGTACTTGGCTTCGAGGATACGGCGCACGGCCTTGTCGATGTTCTCCATAGGTACGGTGCCGTTTTCCACGCTCTGCTTGAGCGTGCCGATGAAGCCGAAGGAGCACATATCCATATCGGTGCCGGCATCGAGGGCGCGTGCCGAAGCTTCGGGGAGGTTTTCGAGTCCGTGTACGGATACTTCGCCAATGGAACCGTAGTCGGTGACTACCATGCCGTCGAAGCCCCACTGACCGCGCAGCA
Source organism: uncultured Muribaculaceae bacterium (assembly GCA_947644475.1). Classification (GTDB taxonomy): domain Bacteria; phylum Bacteroidota; class Bacteroidia; order Bacteroidales; family Muribaculaceae; genus CAG-873. The sequence goes on along the minus strand of CANRZQ010000048.1, from coordinate 1,036 downwards.
CGTCGTCGAGGAGCCACTTGTTCTCTGTTGCGGGTACGCCGTCCACGAGGTTGAACGATGTCATCACGGTTGCAGCGCCTTCGTCGACGGCAGCCTTATAGGGAGCGAAATACTCATTGTACATGCGGCTTCGGCTCATGTCGACGGTATTGTAGTCGCGTCCGGCCTCCGAAGCACCATATAGCGCGAAGTGCTTTACGCAAGCGAGTATTTCGTCGTTGTTCTTCAGGTCGCCCTGATAGCCGCGCACCATGGCGCGGGCAATCTCACTGCCGAGGTAGGGGTCTTCGCCCGAGCCTTCCGACATACGCCCCCAACGCGGGTCGCGGCTTATGTCGACCATAGGGCTGAAAGTCCAGTTTACACCTGCTGCCGAAGCCTCGACAGCGGCTATACGGGCGGAGCGCTCGATAGCCTCCATATCCCAGGAGCACGACAGCGCGAGGGGGATAGGGAACACGGTCTCGTAGCCGTGGATTACGTCCATGCCCAGGAGCAGGGGTATGCCGAGGCGGCTTTCTTCTACGGCCACACGCTGCAGCTCGCGGATTTTTTCGGCGCCTTTGATGTTGAATGTGCCGCCCACCTGACCTTTGGCTACAGCCTGACCGATATTGCTGTTTATGGTCTGGCCCGTCACGATGTCGTCGCTTGGCGGGAGGTTGAGTTGCCCGAGCTTTTCATCGAGCGTCATTTTTGCCATAAGTTCTGTTACGAACTTATCCATTTTAGCCTTCTCGGCATCGGTCATAGGCTTTGCCACTGCTGAGGCTGCAAGCATGAGCGCCGCTGCGGCTATGATATGCTTTTTCATTTGAGAGTGAATTTTGCAGTTGAACGGATATCGGCCGAAGATGCGCCTACCGAGGCAAGGAACTGACCCGGTTCGGCCACCCACTTGTGCCTGTCGGCATCGAAGTAGCTAAGGGCCGATGCGTCGACGGTGAATACAAGCTCGCGAGTCTCGCCGGGCTGCAGGAATACTTTGCAGAAGCCTTTGAGTTCTTTTGCCGGGCGTGTTACCGAGCATTTGGGG